>NZ_VFVC01000059.1:0-25960 GCF_006441575.1 Mesorhizobium sp. B2-4-12 | reverse complement strand
GATTAGGATTGTCTCGGTTCGGCAACTTTCAAGAGAAGCAGCAAGCAGCAAAAACGTCTCAAATGAGCGCCTTGGAAATGAATTTGGATAGGATGCCGCGGGTTTCTTTGGTCGTTCCCGCCTTCAACGCGGCTGACTATATTGGCGAGACGATCGAGAGTCTGCTCGTTCAGGATTACCCGAACTTAGAGATCACCGTGGTGGACGACGGTTCTACCGACGCCACCAGCGACATCGCCGCCACCTTCTCCGGGAAAGTGAAACTGCACCGCCAAGTCAACGCTGGTCAAAGTGCCGCCATGACGGTGGGATGGGCGATGAGCACCGGAGAGGTGCTTGGCTATGTTAGCGCGGACGACCGGCTTCGCCCTGCTGCTATCCGGCGATGCGTCGAGGAGCTAATGGCGCGTCCAGAAGTCGTTCTCGTTTACCCTGATTTTCACATTATAGATGAAAGGTCGGTCCTCCGGTCAACGCTCCGACCACCGGACTATTCACGACGCGCGCTCTTTGCCAAGCTCCATTGCTTGCCAGGCCCTGGCGCGCTCTTTCGACGCGCCGCCTACGAGAAGGCCGGTAGCTGGCGTTCCGACCTACGCCAAATTCCTGACCTGGATTTCTTCCTCCGCTTGGGATTGCAGGGAAGTTTCCATCACCTGCCGGCGGTGCTCGCCGAGTTTCGGATGCATAGTGCTTCGACGACATACAGAGCTGTCCCATTCGAAAGGGGGGAAGAGCCGCGGCGCATGGTCGATGCCTTCTTTCGGCGGCACGACCTGCCAGACGATATCCGGAGGTGGGAACGCGAAACTCGGGCTAATGCAAGTCTGCTTTCGGCAGCAATTCATGGGCGTTCGGGCCGAACAGGGATCGCCCTGCGCCGGCTTGCCGCAGCAGCGTTGCATCCGCCCACACTTGCATCACTCAAGGCGCTAAAACATACTTGGCTGATAGCTCGGAGCGCATTTACGGGGGCAGTGCCGCGGTGAGTTAGGCCGGGTCAAAAGCCAGCCGTTTCTTGTCTTTGCCAAGGTATTCACAAAGGGCTGCCACCCCGCATTGGTGGTCGGCGCGTTGACTAAGACCCGAAACGGCAATCGCGCCGACCACACCCACCCCCTGGACGTGTATGGGGAACGCTCCGCCGGCCAGGACGTAGTCTGCCGGATCGAGCCCGTATCCCGGCGGAAAGGTTCTGTCCTCACGCTGCTGCTCCAAGGCCATGCGATAACTGCTCTTTTGGAACATCCTGACGGTATTAAGCTTGCGCCGCGCCCATTCCGCGGTGGCGGCGGTTGAGCCTGGCAGAGCAGCGTGGAACAGCTGCCGGTCCCAGAGACGGACATCGACCACGATACCTTGCCTCTCTACGATCGCGCTCGCGCGGATGGCACAGCCAATCTCGAACGCACACTGTTCATCGAAGCATGCGAAAAGGAGCGTCGCTTCCTGTTCGACGACTATTTTCAAATCTTCGCTCTTCCCAGCTGTTCCTGCCTTCAAAATCTTCGCCTCCTTGCTTGCTGGCCGTTGAAAATTCACGGTCCTACAACAATCTCAGTCCGGTCGGAAATCTGTCGTGGGCAATGGGCCAGAACGCCTGGCACGTCTGTTGAAGTAGTCCCGCCACTTCGACGCTATAAAAACGTTGCTGCTGCCTTTGGATAAAGCCCCGAAATTTGCCGTCGGCTGCTGTTAGGGCTGTTGCAAGCTGGGCAGGATTGCTAGAAGTCGCCAACCAAGCGAGACCGTCGAGGTCGCAGAATTCCCAAGGGCAATGAGAAACCGAACATTTTTTGCGATAGTTTTCGTAGGCAGGCAAGGGTCAAGCTATCTCCAAGGGCTGATAGACTCCCATCCAGACGCGACGTGCGAAGGTGAATTGTTCTCGCCGACGGCACGCTTGCTGGCTGACGTGCTCAGGCGACGCACCATATCGTTCAGGAACTCCCGCCAGAAAGACGTCGCGACTTACCTTGAGAAAAGGCTGCACAGGAAGAGCAGCGACGTCATCGGATTCAAGATGCCATATCTCTCGCTGATAGAACATCCTGATGCGAAGGACGCGTTTGAGACTTTTGGGTACAGGATTATCCGCCTTTCTCGCGAGAATCTCCTGGATCAGTACATTTCGTACAAGCTTGCGACTATCAATGGTGCCTGGAGGTCCGATCGCGGCTCAATGACCGTCAACTGCTTCACTGCGGAGCCGGCAGATGTGGAAGAAGCATTCAAACGATGGACCGAATGGAACTTGGAGCTCTCAAGGATGGTAGAGACTCTGCCCAATCTGCATGTTACTTACGAGGAGTTGGTAGACGGGCCGGGTGTGTCTCGCTCGCTGGAGTTCCTCAATTTGCGCCAAGTTTCGCTCCATAGTCCGTTCAGGAGGCAGCGGTCCGGTACCCAATCTGAAATCATCAAGAACTATGCCCAGTTGAAGGAGCATTTTGCCCGGACAGAATGGGTAAGTCATTTCGTTGGATGAGTGCTGTTCCGAACGCTGCCTGTTGTGGGATCGAGAGCGACGAGCGCGGGGTTTGGCCTCGCTACGGACCTCCGCCCCGAGCCCTCGAAGGCCATTCGGCGGCCGTATGAGCGCGCGGCAATGACCGAACTCTCCGGCGTGCTTAGGAGAGCGAAGCTGCCTTCCATGTTGAGGGCCAGCGGAGCGGCGGCGGCCGGCCGAATAGCAATACTGGCAGCCGGACTAGGCAGCTCGCTTCTTCTCCCCCTCGCCTTACCGCAAGACAAGGTTGGCATCTACTTCATCGCTCAGATTCTCACAGCTGGGTTCGCAATTCTGGCGATGATGGGTCTTACGTTCACGGCGCCGGCACTTGTTTCGGCCGCCGCGGCGCGAGGCGATTTCGGACGTGCGCGTGACGCCATCATGCGGATCCAAGGAATCGTCGGCGGGTTTGGCCTCATAGTCGCGTGCGCCTTTTGGCTTGCAGACCGGTGGATTCCCTCAGGGGCAAACGTCACGGCTTGGAGCGGAGTGCTGGCAATAGTTGCGCTGCAAATTCCGTGCGCCGCACTTGGAGCAGTCCAGGTGGAATTGCTCAGAGCAATTCACTCGATCAGGAGTTCGGCGTTTCTTATGGCGTTTCCGAGCACCGCGGTTGCCCTCTTTCTAACTTTCGCCCTGACCACTCGACTGCAACCAGACTTGCATCAGGTGCTCCTTTGCAGTTTTGCTGGATACGCAATTGCCGCGGGGGTTGGAGCCTTCAGCATTTCCTCGTCGTGCCGGCGCTGGAGCCAAGTGGCCAAAGAGCCCATTGGCGCTGGAGCGATCATCCGCCGGACCCTGCCCAATCTGGCGACAACGTTAGTATTGTTTGGGTTGTCTCAGGTGGACATGATCCTGTTGACGCTGCTCAGCAGTCTACAGGAGATCGCGCAATACGGCATCGCCCTACGGATTTCGACAGTGCTCATAATGCCGCTGAGCATAGCCAATTCGGCCTTTGCGCCCTCAGCCGTTCACCTCTGGACACTCGACGATCGTACAGGACTCCAGAAGGCGCTGCGGCTCCTGGTCTCAGTGGCGACCCTGCTGACTTTTCTCATGTATGCCGGCCTCGCGGTGCTCGGCTATACCCTGGTCCATCTTTGGAATCCACATTATGAAAACTCTCTCTGGCTCGCCCTGATCCTGGGCGCCGGTCAACTAGGGCATGTTCTCGGCGGTTCATCGGGCATTTTGCTGATGGTTCTGGGCGACGAAAAAGTCGCCTTCCGCATCACTCTCGTCACAGGTGTAGCGACAGTTGCTCTATGTTGCATCGGCATTTTGATCGGAGGACCTTATTTGCTCGCCGCCGCAGCGGCCGCGTGCAACGTGCTTCAGGTCTTCTTCTTCGCCAGACGAGTTCGGGAAAGATTCAAGGTAGACGCTACATTCAAGTCGCTCTTTCGTAAAAAAGTCCCAACATCAGAGGTCTAACCAGACAGTTTCTGACGTGATGTTTGCGTCAACGTTCTGAGCATCGGACGGCAAGGCGTCTTTCGGGCTCCGGCTCCGATAATACCAATGCTCTTATCTGCTCCTTCGTTGGTCTTGGGCCTGATTTGCTTGAGGATCGGCAGAGGCCTGGCGGCGGGCCGGGGCGCGCTGCGCCAAACCTGCTCACCCACAGTGCCGCAACGATCATCCAGCCGATATTGGTTGTGCGCGGCGGGCCGAGCTTCCGGCCCGCCGCCGATCCGGCGCAGGATCCGCAGTCCCCGCGCCTAGCGCTCCTCGTCCGGTTGCTTTGGCCGCTGAGTGGTCACGCTGCCGTCCTCATCGGCGGAAGTCCCGGGAGCAGCTTGGCCAGGGTGATCGGAAAATCCCGGACTCGTATCCCGGTGGCGTTGAATACCGCGTTGCTGACCGCCGCTCCCGTGCCGCAGACGCCAAGTTCACCAACGCCCTTGATGCCGAGATGGTTGGCGTGTTCGTCATAGTCGTCGAGCAGCACCGTCTCGATGGCCGGAATATCGGCGTGCACCGGCATCAGATATTCGGCGAGATCGCCGTTCACCCAATTGCCGTGGCGCCGATCAACATGGGCGGCCTCGTGCAGTGCCGAGCCGACGCCCCAGATCATGCCGCCCATCAACTGCGAGCGCGCCGTCTTGGCATTGATGATGCGGCCCGCCGCGAACACGCCGGTCATGCGCCGCAAACGGACTTCGCCGGTAGCGACATCGACAAGGACTTCCGCGAACGCCGCGCCATAGGTGTTCTGGGAATAATTCTTGAAGTTCGGATCGTCGGCTTGGCCAATAGTTTGTCCCGTGGCTTCAAGGCCTTCTGGAAACCAGCGGCCGACATCGGCGAGGATGTCGTTGGGAACGGCCCCCGGACCAGCAGCTTCGGCGATCTTGTTCCTGATCTCTTGGCAGGCCCGGTCGACCGCGATCGACAGGTTGGACGCTCCCCAGGAGCCGCCGGCGCCGGCGCTCGGCGGAAAATCCGAATGCGCCAGTTGTGCCGTCACCAGATTCACGCCGATCCCCAACGCTTCCGCCGCGATTTGGCAGGCGATGGTGTACGTGCCGGTGCCGATGTCGGGCGTGTCGGAGCGCACGATCACACGGCCGTCCGGCTCGATGCGGACGATGGCGCCCGTCGGCCCCTGAAAATGCATTCGGATTCCCGCCGCCATGCCGTAGCCGACCAGATGATTTCCCTCGCGACGGCTACCCGGCGTCTTCGGCCGCTGGTCCCAGCCGAAGCGCTTGGCACCTTCGCGAAGGCAGTCCGCGAGCCGCCGTCCGTTCAGCGGCACGCCCAGCTCAGGATCGGTCGCGGTGTCGTTCTTGAGCCGCAATTCCACGGGATCGATATCGAGCGCATAGGCCAGCTCGTCCATTGCGGTTTCGAAGGCCAGCAGGCCCGGCAGTTCGCCGGGGCCGCGCACCGCTTCAGCCGCTTTGAGATCGAGATTGGTGATCGAGTGCCGAGTCAGGCGGTTCGGCGCGGCATAGAGCGAGCGCGCCACTGTCGCGGCCTGCTCGATCCACGGTTCCCCTTCAGTCGCCTGAAGATTGACGTCGTGTCCGAGGCCGGTGAGTTGGCCGTCCGGTGTCGCCGCCAGGCGCACGCGGTGGATCATTTCTGGCCGATGCCCGGTGAGGGTGAAGACCTGCCGGCGCGTCAAGGCGACCTTGACCGGGTGGGCCAGCGCGCGCGCGGCCAGCGCCGCGAGAACGGCCTCGGCGTGGAGATAAAGCTTGGAGCCGAACCCACCGCCGACAAAGGCCACGTCGACGGTCACCTGATCGGCCGTCAATCCCAGCGTTTCGGCAAGGGCGATGCGATTTTGCGCGACGGTCTGCGTCGCCAGATAGACGGTGAGATGGTTGTCGCGCCAGTCGGCGAGACAGGCATGCGGCTCCATCGGCTGCGAGAAGTGGTATGGCGTCGTGTAGGTCTGGTCGACGGTCACCGGTCCGGCCGACATCGCTGCCTCCAGGTCACCGAAGCGCGTCTCGCCCGGAAGGCCGATGCTGAGGGTCGCTTGCGGTTCTGCCCGATCGGCGTGAGTGGCAAGATCGAAGGCGCCGTCTTCATGCGTATAGGTCACTTTCACAAGATCCGCGGCGGCGCGAGCTTGTTCGAAGGTGTCCGCGACGACAAACGCCACCGGCTCGCCAAAATACGCGATCCGGTCGCTGGTCAGCTGCGGATGCGGCCGGTCGAAGATCGTCGGCTTGTTGACGAACGCCCCCTGTTTGGGAACGTTTCGATGGGTCAGCACCAGGCGCACGCCAGGTGCCATTTCGGCTTCCGCGGTGTCGATGTGGGTGATCTTGCCCTTTCCGATCGCCGCGCCGCGGATGAAACCGTAGAACGGTTGGCCCGGGTCCTGCCGCTCGTAGGAATACACAGCGCGCCCGGTGACTTTTAGCGGGCCGTCGATGCGGTTGATGCCGGGGCCGATCATCTGGAAGCTCCTTCGCGTGCGTGTTCGAGAGTAGCCGAGAGTGTCCGTCGGACGAGCGGCAGCTTGTAGGCGTTCTGTCCGGTTGGCCTGGCGCCGGCGAGCACAATGTCGGCGATCGAGTCGGCGTCGGCGACGGTCCGCTCGGCCTGTTCGACGCGCCAAGGCTTGTGTGCGAGACCGCCGAAGGCAAGCCGGTCGACGGTGAGGTGGCCCTCCTCGACCTTGGCAATCAACGCCACCGAGACCGTGGCGAACGCGTATGACGCGCGTTCACGGACCTTGCGATAAAGCTGCACGCCACCGCGTGGTTTCGGCAGCGTCACCGCGGTGATCAGCTCGCCCGGCTCCAGTACGGTCTCGATATGCGGCGTATTGCCCGGCAGGCGATGGAAGTCGGCAATCGGAATGCTGCGCGTTGCCCCTCCTGGCGCCGCAGTTTCCACGGCCGCGTCCAGCACCCGCATGGCGACAGCCATGTCTGAAGGATGCGTCGCGATGCAAGCTTCGCTGGCGCCGAGAATAGCGTGATTGGCGTTGAGCCCCCCGATCGCGGCGCAGCCCATGCCCGGCGAGCGTTTGTTGCATGGCATATCGGTGTCGTAGAAAAAGGGGCACCGTGTTCGTTGCAGCAAATTGCCGGCAGTTGTCGCCTTGTTGCGGAGCTGCCCGGAGGCGCCGGAGACAATCGCCCTGGACAGCACGCCGTAATCCCCGCGGATCCGAGGATCGGCAGCAAGATCGGTGTTGCGGACAAGCGCGCCGATGCGCAGGCCGCCCTGGTCGGTTGGCTCAATCCGATCGAGGCCGATGTTGTTGACGTCGACAAGATGCGTGGGCGTTTCGATCTGGAGCTTCATCAGATCCAGCAGATTGGTGCCGCCGGCAATGAATTTTGAGCCAGGAGTACGCGCCGCCGCGGCCGCGGCCTCGGCCGCGCTGGCCGGGCGTTCGTAGGTGAAGGCTTTCATGGCCGTCCTCCTGCAACCGTGTGGATCGCTTCGATGATGTTGGGATATGCGGCGCAGCGGCAAATGTTGCCGCTCATGCGTTCACGGATTTCCGTTTCGTTCAGCACGACTGGTGCAGTGAGATCGGCCGTGACATGGCTTGGAATGCTGGCTGCGGCTTCGTTCAGCATTGCCACCGCCGAACAGATCTGCCCCGGCGTGCAGTAGCCGCACTGAAAGCCGTCGTGATCGACGAAGGCGGCCTGCATCGGATGCATCCGATCGGGCGTGCCCAGTCCCTCGACGGTCGTGATCGCGTCGCCCTCATGCATGACGGCGAGGGTGAGGCAGCTGTTGATACGCTGCCCATTGACCAGGACGGTACAGGCGCCGCACTGGCCCTGGTCGCAACCCTTCTTGCTCCCCGTAAGATGCAAGTGTTCGCGCAGGGCGTCGAGCAGCGTCGTGCGGGGATCAAGCTCGAGCGCGTGAATTTCGCCGTTGACCCGAAGCTCCACCGAGTATCGCTTGGATGTGCCGCTTTGGTTACCCGCAATGTGGGTCGGTGAATTGTCCGCAGCCGCCGAACTCGGCTGTTTGCGACCGCGTGTCCGCATATGAACTGAAGCCATGCATCGTCCTCCGTTCAGGACGGTCAGACCGCAGCACCTGCTTCATTCACCAGGATCTGCGGAGACCGCGCTTTGCCCAGGTAGCTCGTTGCAAAAGCTACGATACGTAGCGTACACTTGTCAACCACGATACGTAGCGTACGCTTATCAAGCCGATTCGGGGGTTTGGGCGGGATCAGAGGCGCGAGTCTGCTGCTTGCTTTGGCCAGACGGACCGCATGGGAAGCGACGATGCAAAGGAATGTTCGATTGGAAACGGCGAAGGTCGCGCATCCGCGCCAGCGCGGCGCGGATGCGACGGCGGCGATTCTGCGCGCCGCGCTGGACCTGGGCGAAGAGGTAGGATTCGACGCCCTGACGATTGAAGGCATCGCGGAAAGGACTGGCGTAGCCAAGACGACCATCTACCGCCGATGGCCGAATGTCTCGGCAATCGTGATGGATGCGTTTCTCACCGAAGTGACAAAGGCGGCGCCAATCCAGGAGAAGGCGACTGCGCGCGCGAGCTTTGCGGCGTCCATGAAACTGCTGGCACGGGCTTACCGCGGTAAGCAGGGCAGGATCATGCGGCCGCTGCTGGGCCGTGCGCAAACCGATGAAAGGCTGCTGGATGCCGTAAAGATGCGTTGGGTCGAGCCGCGGCGGCGGATTGCCCGCGAGATCGTTCGGCGCGGCATGGCGAACGGTGAACTGAGACCCGGATTGGATCCGGATGTCGTGCTCGATGCTCTATATGGCCCGATCTATCACCGGCTGCTCGTTCCGCACGCCAACTCCGACATCTCCGACGCCTACATCGAGGCGGTCGTTGAGACCGTATTTGGTGGTCTGACGGCACGCTGAGCCGGCCACCCCGGTGGGGCGGCATCGCGCCTTGCCTGTCCGCGGTTGTTGTGTTGGCGTCGCGGCTAAGGATCTTGCGGGCGCCATCAAATCGCAAGGAGAACTCACATGAAGGAAATGCCCGCATCCCATGCCTACCGACTGCTCGAACCTGGCCCCATCGTCCTGGTCACGACCGCTCTAAATGGGAAACGAACGTGATGACGATGGGCTTCCACATGATGGTCCAACACGCGCCGCCGCTGATTGGATGCGTCATCGGACCCTGGGACCATAGCTACGGAGCATTGCGCGAAACCCGCGAATGCGTGATTGCGATCCCCACGGTCGATCTTGCCCGTACGGTCGTGGACATAGGCAACTGCTCGGGCAAGGAGGTCGACAAATTCGAGAAATTCGGGCTGTCACGCCTTCCCGCCCGGGACGTGGGGGCGCCTCTTATCGGCGAATGTCTCGCCAATATCGAGTGTCGAATTGCCGACGACAGCATGGTCGAGACCTACAACTTGTTCCTTCTCGAGGCGGTCAGGATCTGGATCGATCCCGACCGGGAGGAGCGGCGGACACTGCACCACAGGGGAGATGGGTCCTTCACTGCAGACGGCGAGGTCGTCGACCTGCGCGAACGGATGGTAAAATGGCGGGATCTTCCTGCCTGACCACCAGAAGCCTTCGCGCCTCTGCTCGCCGTTGCCGCTCGTCGATTGCGCCTTCGGCGAGCTCGGAGCGCGGTTCGTCTACGCGATGGTTTCGCCCTCAAACAAGATATCCCGGCGCACGGTCGAAGGCAGCGGCCGTCCGTCGCGGTCGATTTCCGAAATGGGGCCGTAGTGGCGTCCGCCGCGACGCCTACTGCTCCGTGAAGGCGCGGGCGAATGAATCGAGCATCGGCCGTGCGAGATATTCGAAGAAGGTCCGGTCGCCGGTGTTGATGAAGGCCTCGACCGGTGTTCCAGGATAGAGCTGCTCGGCCCTCACGCCGGGCGGCAGGGCGTCGGCAATCTTCAGCTTGGCGCGAAAATAGGGTTCGTGCGTTGCCTCGTCGATCAGCCGGTCCGCGGAAATCTGCGTCACTGTGGCTGAAACCTCGGGCGTCAGGCGCGAGTTCAAGGCGGACAATCTGAGCTTCGCCGGCTGGCCGACGCGAACCAGGTCGACGTCTCGCGGTCGCAGCCGCGCGTCGACGATCAGGCCCGATGCGGTGGGCAGGATCTCCATGATTTTCTCGCCGGGGGCGATCACGCTGCCCTTCGAGTTGTAGGTCGACGATACCACGATCCCGGCGGTCGGCGCCTTGATCGTCGTACGCTCGAGCACCGCCTCGGCCGTCCGCGTCTGTTCCCCGATATCGGCGAGCTTGGTGCGAAGCTCATCCAGCTTGGTCAACGCGTCCTCGACCCGCTGCGTCGTCAGGCGTTCGGTCTGGTCCTGGGCTTCGACGATCTGCGTCTTGGCCGAGGCGAGGTCCGCCTCCAGCGCCCCGGCCTGACCGACGAGGTCGGCCTCGCTGCGCAGAAGCTGCGAATATTCGGTGCGGTTGGTGAGGCCCCTGTCGAGGAGGTTCGTCTTGATTTCGAGTTCTTTCTTAACCACGCCGGCCTGCTGCTGAATGGCCTGTTGCTGGGCGTTCAACCCCTGCAGCGACTCGCGATGCATGGCGACCCGTTGCGCGAGAATCGATTGCTCCGACCGGAACCGGGCGAGCCTGGCGGCGAACTCTTTCTGCTGCTCCCCGATCAGGGCTTCGAAGTCGTGCTGGAACGGCGTCGGCGCCGCCTCGGTGATCGGCGCCAGCCTGTCCAGTCCGTCGCGCTCGGCCTCCAGCCGCGCCGCGCTTGCCCTGAGGGCGATCGACTGCCGCGTCAGCCGGTTGAGCTCGGCCTGCGCGGCTGTCTTGTCGAGCAGGACCAGATCCTGGCCCTGCCGAACGCGGTCGCCTTCATGGGCCAGCAGCTTGTCCACGATGCCGCCCTCGGGATGCTGGATGAGGATGTTTCCGCCTGTCGCCGAGATCGTGCCCTGCGTGATCACGGCGCCGGACAAGGGCGCGGTCGCCGCCCAATAGCCGAAGCAGCCGACCAGCAGCGCTATCGCCGCATAGCCGGTGAGCGCGACGCGCCGGAAGTTGGTGCGTGGCTGGCCTTCCCAGGCAAGGCTTTGCGTGGTCATCGTCTACGATCCGAAGCGGGCGTTATGCGTGCGGATCATCGTGGCGAACGAGCCTGTCACCGCCGTGTTCGCCGGCGCGGGAGAGCCCTTGGCGGCGACCGGTGGCTTAAGCACGTCGCTGTGCGGGCCGAAGGCCTCGATCACGCCGCCGCGCAGCAGCATCACGCGGTCGCAGGCCATGGCGATCGAAGGCCGGTGCGTGATCACGATGGTCGTGACGCCGGCCTCGCGCGCGGCCGCGAGCATCGCCTGGAGGGCGGCTTCGCCCGTGCCGTCGAGATGGGCGCTGGGCTCGTCCAGCAAAAGCAGCCGCGGATTGCCGTAAAGCGCGCGCGCCAAGCCGATCCGCTGGCGCTCGCCGCCCGACAGCGTCCGGTCCGACGGACCGATCCTGGTCTGATAGCTGTCCGGCTGCGCCAGGATCATCTCGTGCGCCTCGGCGCGCTTGGCTGCCTCGACGATCGAGACGTCGTCCGCGTCAGGCTCGAAGCGGGCGACATTGTCCGCGATCGATCCGGGGAAGAGCTCCACCTCCTGCGCGAGATAGCCGATATGCCTTCCGAGCTGGTTTTCGTCCCATGTCCTGAGGTCGGCGCCGTCGATCCTGACGAAGCCGCTGGTCGGCTGCGCGGCGCCGACGAGCAACCGCGCCAGCGTCGATTTGCCGGCGCCGCTCGGGCCCACGATGGCCACCGCTTCGCCGGCGCCAATGCGGAAGTTCAGCCGCTTGATGATGGGCGCTGTCCCGGGCCGGGCATTCGGCGCGACGAAGATCAGGTCCTCCACCGAAATCGCGCCCGACGGGTCCGGCAAGGTCAGCTTGCGGGTCTGTGCCGGATGCTCGACAAGCGCTTTTTCCAGGCGCTGCCACGCTCGCCTGGCCTCGACGATCTGCCGCCACGATCCGATCAACTGGTCGAGCGGCTGCAACGCGCGCGCCGACACCAGTGAGGACGCGAAGATCATGCCTGCGGTCATCTTGCCTCCCAGCACCAGCCACGCGCCGGCGCCCAGTATCGCAAGCTGCAGCATCATGCGCAGCGCCCGCGAAATTCCGCTGAAGATCGCATTGGCGCTCGAAGAGCGGTCGTGCAGGGCGAGCGCTTCTCCGACATGCCGTCCCCACACCCCTGCGGCGTTCTTAACCATGCCCATGGCGCGCAGCGTTTCGGCATTGCGGGTGAAGGCCTGTTCCGACTGGCTGGCCAGAGCCGAGCGTTCCGTGGACAAGGCATCGTTGCGGCCAATGGCGAGCTGGTTCGCCATGACCAGCACGAAGAGCACCACCGCTCCGGCGAGCGTCAGCCAGAACAGGACCGGATGGATGAGGTAGATGAGAGCGAGGAAGAGGGGAGCGAAGGGCAGGTCGAACAGCACCGCCACGCCGCGTGACCTGATGAAGGAGCAGACCGAGGCGAGGTCGCGCAGCGGCGACAGGCTTGCGCCTGCATATCCAGCGCTGAGCGAGGCGGCGAACGTCCTTGCCCCCAGCCTCCTGTCGACGGTGGCCGCGACGCGCTGCGTGTAAATGGCGCGGACCGCGTCCAGGAAGCCGAGGAAGGCAAGCGCCAGAACCGCGATGGCCGACAGATAGATGAGCGTCTCAACGCTCGAGGAGGGCAGGACGCGATCATAGACTTGCAGCAAGTAGAGCGGGATGACCAGGAGCAGGATGTTGATGAGCAGCGAGAAGAGCCCGACATCGGCGACGACGCGACGGAAAACTGGCCGCAAGCCCGACTGTCCAGTCATTCCCGCACTCCCTGTCGAACCCACGGCATGGGGCTGGTCACATGCTTCAGGCCGAATGCTCGCCCGCCATGCCCAAATGGTGTGTGCTGGTCGCCGTGTGGCTGGCCAATTCGAGAGCGTGGCTTGTCGTGTCGTTCAGCGTGTAGGCGCGGATGTAGTCGATCTTCATCTCGGCCGGCGTGGCGAGATGATCCGGCGGTGTGCCGGCGGCGCCGCCGATCGCGAGATTGGCCAGCATGTACATGGGGCTGTGCATGTCGGCCGGCGTGGCTGCCTTGGCGACCTCAATGCCGTCATACGTCCAGACAAGCTCATCGGAAGTCCAAAGCACGCCATAGGTGTGGAAGCCTCCCGTATCCATGACGTTCACCGTGGACGAAACCTCCGTGTGCTGGCCCGTGGCATTCGAATGCGCCGTCATGTAGAGCGAGTTCGGATCCTGGCCGCGCGCTTCCACAGCATCCAGCTCCGGAGGCCACGAGCCGTTTTCGGGAAGAAGCCAGAAGGCTGGCCAGGCCCCGGCCGTATGGGGCAACTCGGCCCGCATTTCGAAATAGCCATAAGTCTGGGAGAAGGATTCATGCGTCGTCAGCAGGCCGGATGTGTATCCGTAGTTGTTGATGAGGGGCTTGATGTCGGCTGGCGCCTGCGCCGCGGTGATGGTGAGAACTCCGTCATGCACGCTGAACGGATGCACCGAGCTGGTCGGGGCGTAATTGGTGTTGATGTACCATTGCAGCTCGCTGTTGCCGGTCAGGGTACTTCCATTCGGTTGGCCCCACCAGAAATTGGAATTCCAGGTGCCGCTATGGCCGTTCCAGAGGCTGAGCGAGTTGAAGTCGTCGTTGAAGGATAGCGTCATGCCGGACTTGTCGATCGGCAGTTCGAACTGGCTGGGCTGCAGCTTGTCGATGGTCGTGTTCTTGAACTCGAGGATCTCGCCCGATCCGAGGTTCAGCACAACATTCGGTCCCGCCTGGATCATGTTGGAGTGGATGGCATCGAACGAAGTGAAACCGTAGCCATCGAGGCGGACGGTATCGTTCGCGGCGAAATTGACGATCAGATCGCTTCCATTGCCCTTCGAGACGATAAAAGTGTCGCCGCCGCCGCCACCATCGATCAGGACATCGTTCCCCCGGCCGCCGTCCAGCGTCTGGCCGCCGGCCGTGGCGGTGATGATGTTGTCAAGCGCATTGCCGAACGCAAAATTGTGGGGGTTGGTGACGACGAGGTTCTCGACATTGTCCGGCAGCGTGTAGCTCATCCAGGTACTGATCGTGTCGATGCCCGCCCCGGCGGGCTCGACCACCTTGTTGCCCGCGCCATAGAGGTAATAGATGTCGTCGCCCGCGCCGCCATACATGGTGACGTTGGCACCGCCGGCGCCCCAGATGGAGTCGTTGCCGGCGGTGCCGTATAGCACCGGCCCGACCCCGGCCGCCGAAAACCAATGGTTGGAAGCGCCGCTATAGGGGAGAGGGACGCCTAGCGCGTTGACGACGAAGCTCATGGGACAATCCTTCCTGGTGTGCCTGGCCCGCCCCGCCGCCCGATGCAAGTTCAAGCGACCGCTTCGAGCAAACCTGTGACTCACCCTATTGTTCCAAGAAATAAGTAAATAGTACAGGGAAAAATATCTTATCCTTCTGTCGAGGCTCCGCGTGAATGGAATAAGCGGCGGCTAATGCAATTATAGCGTGAATCTTCGCCAATTTTACTTAACTTTACTTAATATTGTGAGATTTTCCGCAAGAAAATTATGCAACCTGCCGTAGATGGATGCACTTGTTGCAGCCGGGTCTTTTGATCTAAGCGGAGCGAAATCGGCTGGGTTGCCGCAGCGCCGCTCGCCTGGAAGGCGGACGTCGGCTCGAGAAGTCCGCATCGTCGCTCAACTCTTCCGTATCCGCCAAGCGAGGTAAGCGGTCGCCGCGCCCACGCTGATCAGCTCAATCCCCAACAGCAGCCCAATCAGCCACATGGCCGTCAGGGGAATCCTGATCCACACCATCAGGGAAAGAAGAATCCCAATCAGTCCGCTCCCCAGGACCCAGCCCCAGCTGGGAAAGGGGCGGATGGTGAGGGCGAAAACCACCTTCGAGATGCCCTCGATCATGAAGAAGACGATCAGCAGCAAGGTGATGGTCAGCAGGCCGTTTCCAGGATGGCGCAGAAAAAGCAGACCAATCATCACGGCAAGGATGACGGAGATGAGTTGCAACCAGAAATGAGGCACGTGGCCCGCGCCGACCAGGCTTATGCCTTGCAGGGCGCCGCTGATGATCAGCAGCCACCCGAGCAGGACCACCACGGCAACCGACGAGATCATAGGAAAGATCACGGCTAGAATTCCGGCCGTGACCAGCAGCACGCCCTCTACCAGATACCAAAGCGAGTACCGCTTGACGGTCTGCCGCATGGCCTCGCGAAAGATCTCCGCGGCGGCATCCAACGAATTCGACCCGGCCCGCCTCCAAAAACCGTCTGTATCCACGATTGCCTCAAGCCGGCCCGCATGCGCCTTTGCAATTTTCAGGAGAGTTGCCGCCGTTTCCTGGGCTGTCCATCCGCGCGCTTGTGACGCTGCGACCAGTTCCTCGAAGGCGGGCTCCAACGCGACCTCACAGTTGACTTCCCGACCGGGGCTGTTCTCTCGCAGGATTGGCAGTTCAACCTTCGGGGACATGCAAAGGAAGTGGATCGCGGACGAAAGGTTCCGAGGCGCCTCGATAGTTGATCGGATTCTGAAAGGGGCCGGCTTATTGGCCAGCGTGGCGTCGCCCGCCGTGATCGAGCGCGGTCCTCCGCGCCTTTCTGCCTCGCACCTCAGTCCGCTGAGGTTCGGCGGTGCTTCCTCAGCCTCGTGATCGCGGACTTGTCGACGGTGACCACGCCGCCGCAGTCGATCCGCACGGTGAGCTTATTGGCTTCGCGGTCGATACGGATGACGTCCCCAACAAGCACAACCTTGTCTCCGGCGCGGGTCTTGGGCGGCGGGTCGATCGCATAAGGATGGCCATACGATGGAATGCCGGCTATGGCGCGTCCGCTGGGGAGAATGCTTATGACGGTACTCGTCAGCGCGACTTCGTCACCGATCTCATATTCCTCATGCGTGTTGTATGGGAGCATGGTCTTCCTCCCGATGCTTTTCCCAATAATGTCGGCAAATTGAGTTGGTTGCCTGAAATCGCCTTTGTACGGTTCCGCACAGACGGGTCTTCGAAGCACTGGCTTCGCAGCGTCAATGGACAGGTGCAGCGGACAGGTGCAGCGCCTTGCCGGCCCTTGCGCACGCGTTCGCATGGAAACGGCGGACTGGGTCCGCCATCGGATTCAGTCAATGGAGTTGCGCAGGTTCGTGCGTTCCAGATTAGCGATGCGATCCTCTCCGCTGCAACGACAAGCACGCGTCATTTGCGCGTTTAGCTGCCAACGCTGCTCCGGTCAGTCGTCGGGCTCGAATGTCTTTGCGACGTCGTCGATCTTACGCCAGTCATTGCCGTGGCGCCGCAAAACATCCCGAGCTTGCTTGGGTGACAGGTTCGTCGTGGCGGTAAGGTGCTTAACCTCGGCGTCCTCGCCTTTCAGGGGTCGGGTGCGAGGTTGCGCATTGTCGTCAGGTGGCGGTGGCGCTTCCACCGATCGGTCTTTTTTTCGCAACGTAGACACTCCCTTAGCCCAATTAATCGGCGAACAAGGAAAAGGTTGCGGATGACGATCCGGCCCGGATCTCCCGACGTGACCCGAGACATCCGCAAAACACCTGCCGCGCCAAAAGAAGGCAACTCGGCAGATCCGGCCCGGACGCGCTGACCGGGACCGGGTCGTGATAAGTGTCGCGGAAGCCGCCGAGTTCTGCCGCGAAACTGGCCCGCCCGTACCGGCCTCAGGAACGCAAGGCTAGTGAGACCCTTCGCCGCCAGCGTCCGCCAACCCCTCCGTGAAGCTGACCTTGGTCCCCTGCTGGACCATGGAGCCGAGGTCTTCCGCATCCCAGTTGGTCAGCCGGATGCAGCCGTGCGAGAAGGTTGTGCCGATCTTGCCCGGTTCGGGCGTGCCGTGAATACCATAGCTTTCGATGGAGAGGTCGATCCAGACCGATCCCACGGGATTGTTCGGCCCGGCAGCGATGGTGAACGGCCGCCTGGTCTTGACGCCCTTGAAAGCAAAATGCGGATCATAGTGATAGGTGGGGTTGTGAACCACGCGTTTGACTTCCGCCATGCCGCTTGGTGCAGGTTTCTCCTCGCTCCCGATCGAGGCAGGGTAGACCGCGAGCCATCTGCCCGAAGGATCGAGCACGCGCACCAGCCGAGCGCCTTTGTCGACCTCGACGCTCGCGACGGCGGCGGGAGGGCCGTCCCGGCCAACATCCGGCACCACCAACATTGTGCCGGCCTTTCTGAAGCCGATGCCCGGATTGAGCCTCCTGAGCAATTGTTCGCTGATGTGAAAGCGCTCCGCCAGCTTCTCCACCGCGTTGCGATAGCCGAGCCTCGGTAGACGGGCCATCTTCTCCATGCGGTTCGGAATGCGCTTGGTGAAGGGCCCGCGCACGTCCTTGCGCGTCACCTCATAGGTTACCAGCACAGGATTGGCGGAGGTTGCCATGAGCTTGTCCCAGGTCTCCTGGGTGAGCTTGCCATCCGGTTGGATTCCGCTCGCCGTTTGAAAGGCCGCGACTGCCTTGGCGAAGTTTTCTGAAATGCGGCCGTCGATCAGGCCCGGCGAGAAGCGGGCCCGGTCCAGAAGAATTTGCGCCTTCAGCACGGCCGGATTAACGTCTTTTGGCTCGCCGGCGGCGAACTGGGCTTGATTGACGGTGGTCATGTCCAGCTTGGCCGCCCGCGCCACGCTGCAGGCGAGGACGAACGCAGCGAAGATGACAAGAAGGAGCCGGATCATCGATGTCACTCTTGGACCGCAACAGGAACCTGCTTCTATGACGCGGGTGCGGGCCCTCTGGTTCCCCTCGCGGGCAACTTCCTCGTCGGTGCTCGCCGGATGGGATTTTCTGCGCCATCTGGCCGGCCGCCTGTTCTCCGTCGGAGATGGCGATGCCGACGGCGCCGCGAACGCCCGCCGCGGGCTTGCCGACTGGCCCACCCGATGAAGCCCGGTCCGGCCGGGGACCAAGCGGAACCCGACCGCCCCACCGGTTGTTAGAAGCCGTGTGCGCGACGAGCCATGACGAACTCGATACCGGCAAGGATAGTTTGGCCGAGGTCCGCAAGGCCACCTTGCGCTCGCTGAAGCTGTCGCGAGACGGCGCCGGGTGATCCCGTCCATAGGGACGGAACTCGATGATGCTCATGCGCGATAGCGCGGCCGATATCGGCGGCAGGTGAGGAAAGATGCCAGGCTGGGTCCGTGAAGGCTGGGTTCTGCTGAGCGAGAGCGTCAGCGGCTTCGTCAACGACAAGGCGCTGAGCCATGGCGCAGCGATGGCCTTTTACGCCGCCACCTCGCTGGCGCCGATCCTGCTCATCGTGGTGGCGATCGCCGGTCTGGTGTTTGGCCACGATGCCGCCCAGCTCGCGCTGTCGGCCCAGATATCGGGCGTGATGGGAGCACAGACTGCCGACCTCCTGCGGGCGACGATCGAAACAGCGTCGCACAAATCTTCCGGCACGCTGGCCACTATCCTCGGGCTGGTGACGCTCTTCGTCACCGCATCAGGCGTCTTCGGCGAAATGCAGCTCTCACTGAACGAGATCTGGAAGGTCGAGCCCAAGGGCGTCTCGCTTTCGCGGCTGGTGCGGGCACGGGCGGCAAGCCTCGGCCTTGTCGCTGCCCTTGGCTTCATGCTCCTGGTCTCACTGGCGGCGAGCACGGCGGTCTCGGCGCTTGGCGAGTTCATCAACGCACGCCTGCCGTTCGGCGCGCTGATCATCAGCGCCATCAACACCGTCGTTTCCTTTGTCCTGATCGCCCTGCTGTTTGCGGCAATCTACAAGGTGCTGCCGGACAGAACGCTCAAATGGCGCGACGTTGCCATCGGCTCGGTCGTCACCACGCTCCTGTTCACCGTCGGCAAGTCGCTAATCGGCTGGTACATCGGCACAAGCGCCATAGCCACGTCATACGGAGCAGCCGGCGCGCTGCTGGTCGTGCTGCTCTGGGTCTATTATTCGGCGCAGATCTTCCTGTTCGGCGCCGAGATAACGCGGGCCTACTCGGTCAGGCGCGGAAGCCGGCCGGACCTCGCGCCGGTGGTCGCTGCTGACTCCGGCAGGGACCTCGCGCGGCGCGGCCGCGGCGCGTCTGAAACCGAAGTCGTGGCGTGGATGGTCTTGAGTAGCCTCATCACCGCGCTGGTTTCGCAATTCTGGCGGGGGAGGCGCAGCTGAGAGCGGCTGCAAGGCACCGCCAAGTGCCGGCGCGTGACTGCCGTCGAAGCGTTGGATGACGATTTCCATGTAGGCCTTCGAGACCGGAAATGCCTGCGTTTGCCGTGGCCCGCCACGGTGCACGATCCCGAGGGCAATTCCAAATGCCTTCATACCCGTCGCTTCAGGGCCGGCACGGATGTTGCCTCGAGCAAACTTGCCAGATGGCGGCGCTAGGCGCGGCCATCTGGATCGTTGACAAGGGTGGCGGGCCGCCTCCCGCAGGGTGGTCAGGCGACCTTGAGATCCTTGAGCGCCTTCTCGAAGGCATCTTTGACCGGTCTGGAAACGTCGGTTGCCGCCTTGGTGGTGAGCGCCTGGAATTCCTTGGCTTGCTCGACACCCATTTCGACGCGTTTACGCAGGAAGGCAGTCTGCAACTCAAAAATTTCCGACAGCGACTTGGCACGGACCAGAGTCTCGAGGTGCGAGAAGTCAGCTTCGGCATTGACACGCAGTGCGGCAATCATCTTCAGCGACAGCTCGCTGCCGGCCGATTTCGCGGTTTCGGCGGTCGACTCGAGCGCCTTCTGGGCGTCTTCAGTGCCCGACTGGAATTTGGCGAGAGCTTCTTTCGATTGCTCGACGCCCTTTTCGGCGACCGCGCGGAGCTGATCAGTAGCCTTGCCGGGATCGAATGACGGAGCTTCGACGGTTTCGGCGGTCTTGTCGGCGGTCTTGGACATTTTCTTATCCTCTTGGTTGACGATGGTTGTCTTGCCGCCCGGGCATATTGAGGCAGATATGTGACAGTCTTGTGTGCGATGCAGCATTTTTGTTGCGGCGCATTATTTTCGACCGCTGCAAGGCCTGGTTCGCGCGGGAGAGGGCGATTGAACGGGCATTACCTGTTCAGCGTGTCATCCCGGGGGGCGCGCGGTGGTGAAGCCCGGCCAGCGCAATGAGGCTTCCCGGCTGCCATGGAGCACGATGAACTGTCGAGCGTCGTTACGCGTTTCATACTGAGTGAACAGCGGTGGAAGCAACTCGTGGAGGATTTCAAGCGACGACGTGTGAATAAGGGAGGGGAAACGCCCGGCGCTTTCGCGGCATTTCCTTATGACCGGATGGCTGTCGAGCGGTTTCGACAGGCCTTTCCCCGGGCGAGGTGGAATGATGAACGCCGGAGCTGGTTTATTCCAGGCAAGACCGGAGCCCGCCGGTTCGACCGCTGGCTCGCGCATGAAGCCGAATTTGCGGATATATATGGCGATCTGAAGGGTCGAGATGCCTATGCCTTTGACCCGATTACGAGCCCGTACCTGGAAATCGGCGAAGATCTTCGAATTCGAACGCCTTATTCGAAGACTATTGTCGAACAGTTGCGGGCAATCCCGTGGGCACGCTGGGACGAAGACCTGCGGCTTTGGCATGTGCCGTTCAGTTCCTATGAGGAGTTACGGCGCCGTTGGCACGAGATCGAGGAGGCGGCTCGACGAAATGAACCCGAGGAGAGGAGACGGCGACGGGAGGCAAAAAGGAACTCGGAAGAGCAAAAAGCCGCCCGTTTGCGCTCCGCGGAACGCAAACGGCGTCGTTATCCCTTGCCCCCTGGAGAACTGCCGCCGCTGGGTCGGCCTGTCGCAACAGTACGGTACGGAATTGTTGTCTTTACAGACATAACGGGCGAGCTTGCCGAGCAGCCGGCTGCGTTAGCGAACTACCCTCACGCGGCCCACGCAGGTTTCGATCCTATATGGGGTATCTGGCGTTCGCCGACGCTATCGGAGCTCGTCGCGACCTGGCCCGCTCGTCTTCAACCTGGCCCGGCGGAATACGGGCGGGGTTGGTGGCAACCGACACTTGCCGAACTCAGAACAGCCCGTCGAAACGCGCGTTCCATGGAGCGTCGAAAGCAGAGGAGAGAACTTGGTCGAGCGCCACCGGTGCGAAGATGAATTTGTTCCACCGCGAAGGAGGTGGATGCAGCTACCGGTTGACCAGCCACAGAATGATCGACAGCACGACGCTGATCAGGATTCCGGTGGAGATCGGGGCATAGAATGTGAAGTTCTCACGCTCGATCACAATGTCACCAGGCAATCTGCCAAGGCCGATCCGCGACAACCAGGGCCACAACAAGCCGACGGCAACCATGATGAGACCAACGATGATCAGGGTTCGCGACATGACCGCTTCCTGCCGGGCGAAATACAAGCCGCCGGTCGAAGCGCCGAACGCGATCGACGTGGACAGCGGCATAGTTGAGGCGAAATCATCGTCGCCGGCAAGGTGGCGCGACGCGCCCATCCGCAGAATGTCGGCCCCCAGCCGGCCCTGGTAAAGGCCGAGTGGGCAAAGCCCGGTCTGGCCGGGTGCTGCGTCGGCCATGGTCATGCCTAACCATCGAAGTCTTGCCGCTTGCGAATTGACCGAATGAGATCATCGACTCGGCCCATTGAAGCGGTCGGTGCGTCCTGTCGGACCGATCGGGCGTCGAGCCGATTGTCATAAATCCGCCTCAGCAGGTCACATGCACTCCTGGCGCGCTCCCATGTGCGGCCAACGAGCTTGCATCCTCCCAAGGTCGCGGGTTCGTCGGCAACGTGATCCCAGACGGTCCAGGTGCCAGACGGCGCGGGACGACAGCGAAATCTGGGTTGGCGGTCTTCCATGACCCTTGAACGGCCAATGCCGCTTCGAGTTCGGCTCGACATGGGAAGATGGTTAACCGCCGCGGCGTGTCCCTTAAGGCATCGGCATGGGCACGGACACCTGGCCGCCGGACGTGGTCTTGAACATGCAGCTTGGACTGATGCTCGGCCGGGTCATGACCGGCGGTTGGATTGGTCCAAACTGGACAAATCCCGTGACAAGGTACGCGGTTTTCGGGCTACCTTTCCCGAGCCACGGCGCTTGGAAGAATGAATTGACGCCCTTTTGCTTTCCTTGTTTGAGGGCGCCGGCGCCGGGAGTAATAGTCGCCACGGAATTCGTGAGGAGGAAGAGATGACGCTGAATTTCGACTCCAGGGCGAAGGCGATCACGCTTTACCACGGCGAATTCCGGCCGATGTTCATCGGCGGCAAGTGGGTTCCGGCGCAATCCGGCCAGGAGATGCGGGCGCTCAATCCGGCGACGGGCGAAGTGCTGGCGACGGTGCCGCGCGGGGGAGCCGCGGATGTCGATGCGGCGGTCGCCGCCGCGCGCGCGGCCTTCGAAGGACCGTGGTCAAAATTCTCGCCCTACGAGCGGCAGTGCGTGCTTCTCAGGATCGCCGACCTGTTCGAGACGCATTGGGAAGAGCTCAGCGTTTCCGATACGCTCGACATGGGGCTGCCGATCACGCGCACACTCGCCAACCGCCGCCGCGTCATCGGTATGCTGCGCTTCTACGCCGGCATGGCGACCGCGCTGCACGGCGAGGCGATCGACAATTCCATTCCCGGCGAGATCGTCTCCTTCACCCGGCGCGAGCCAGTGGGTGTCGTCGGCGCGATCATCCCCTGGAATGCGCCGACCGCCGCCTCGATCTGGAAGATCGCGCCGGCGCTCGCCACGGGCTGCACCATCGTCTTGAAGCCTTCGGAGGACGCGTCGTTGACGCCGTTGCTGATCGCACGGCTGATGCAGGAGGCCGGCGTGCCTGACGGCGTGGTCAACATCGTCACGGGAACGGGTGCGGAGGCCGGCGCGCGGCTGGCCGAACATCCCGACGTCAACAAGATTGTGTTCACCGGTTCGACTCTTACTGGTCAAGCGATCGCGCGGGCGGGCGTCACCAACCTCAAACGCGTTTCGTTGGAGCTTGGCGGCAAGTCGCCTGTTATCGTCTGCCGCGATGCCGACATCGACAAGGCCGTTCCTGTCGCGGCGATGGCGGTGTTCGTGCATTCGGGCCAGATCTGCATTGCCGGTTCGCGCCTGTTCGTGGCGCGCGAAATCCACGACGAGTTCGTGCGCCGGCTTGCCGAGTTTGCCGGCAGACTGCGCATCGGCCATGGCATCGAGGCGGAGACCGAAATCGGGCCGCTGATCAACGCCAGGCAGGCCGGCAAGGTGGAGGGCTACATCAAGGCCGGCAGCGACGAAGGCGCCGAACTGGTCGCCGGCGGCTCGCGGCTGACGGGCGCGCTCTATGATGGCGGCAATTTCATCGCGCCGACCGTCTTCGGTTCGGTGTCGGACAAGATGACCATCGCGCGCGAGGAAATCTTCGGGCCGGTCATTTCCGCCATGCCCTTCGACACGCTGGACGAGGCCGGCGCACGGGCCAACGCGACGCCCTACGGGCTGGCCGCAGGCATCTTCACCACCCATCTCGGCACCGCGCACAAGCTCGCGCGCCGCATCAAGGCCGGTTCGGTCTGGGTCAACATGTATCATGCCATCGACCCGGCGGTGCCATTCGGCGGCATGAAGATGTCCGGCTATGGCCGCGAGGGCGGCATCGAGCACCTGCATGAATATCTGGAGACGAAGTCGATCTGGATCCAGACCGACTGAGGGCAGTGGGGATCAAGTTCATCAACCGCTCCGAGAAGCCATGGCGCACCTTAACCATGGTACGGGGAAATCAGCGGGGACGTCGTCCCCCAGGAACTTTTCTTGCTCTGGCGATTTTCGATATAAGATGGAATCGGAACGGCCAGGAGGGTGTTGCCGATGATAACGACCAAACGGTTTGCGATCTCAGCTCTTGCCGTGGCCATGGCTTGTGCCATGTCCTCGTCGGCGCTCGCCGGGACCAGGCATCGCCACTATCAGCCCGAACCGGTACGTTATGTTCCTGCCGATGACGATCTCATCGACTTCCTGTTCGGTGGCCCGCGCTATTACGACCAGCAGCTGTTCACCACCGCCGCCGGCGCCTGCTCCTACGATCGGAGAGGTCCGGACGCGAATGCGCTGAACAAGATCAACGACCATCATTGCGGGAAATAGTCGGCTGGCGAAGGGCCCCGGTCCGTGTTGGGCGACGGTGTGTAACCCCGCGCTTTCGCCATTGAAGCACGTGCCGGTCGCATATACTTCAGGGCGATGAAAAAAATCGGTTTCCTGTCATTCGGGCACTGGACGCCCTCGTCGCAATCGCAGGTGCGCTCGGCATCGGACGCGCTGCTGCAGTCCATCGATCTCGCCGTTGCTGCCGAGCAACTCGGCGCGGACGGGGCCTATTTCCGCGTGCATCATTTCGCCCGCCAGCTCGCCTCGCCATTCCCGCTGCTGGCAGCCGTCGGCGCGAAGACCAGCCGCATCGAGATCGGCACGGCGGTCATCGACATGCGCTACGAGAATCCGCTCTACATGGCCGAGGATGCGGGTGCGGCCGACATCATCGCCGGCGGGCGGCTGCAGCTCGGCATCAGCCGTGGTTCGCCCGAACAGGTGATCGACGGCTGGCGCTATTTCGGCTACGCGCCGCAGGAAGGCAAAAGCGACGCCGACATGGCGCGGCATCACGCCGAGGTCTTCCTCGACACGCTGCGCGGCGAGGGCTTCGCCCAGCCCAATCCACGGCCGATGTTCCCCAATCCGCCCGGCCTGCTGCGGCTCGAGCCGCATTCGGAAGGCCTGCGCGAGCGCATCTGGTGGGGTGCCGCCACCAACGCCACCTCGGAGTGGGCGGCGAAGCTCGGCATGAACCTGCAGAGCTCGACGCTCAAATTCGACGAGAGCGGCAAGCCCTTCCATATCCAGCAGGCCGAGCAGATCCGTGTCTATCGCGAGGCGTGGAAGGCGGCCGGCCACCAGCGCGAACCGCGCGTCTCGGTCAGCCGCAGCATCTTCGCGCTGGTCGACGATCGCGACCGCGCCTATTTCGGGCGCGGCAATGAGAGCCGCGACCAGATCGGCTTCATCGAGGAAAACACCAGGGCGATCTTCGGGCGCAGCTACGCCGCCGAGCCTGACGTGCTGATCAAGGAACTGGCGCAGGACGAGGCGATCGCCGAGGCCGACACGCTGCTGCTCACCGTGCCCAACCAGCTTGGTGTCGACTACAACGCCCATGTCATCGAGGCGATCCTGACCCACATCGCGCCGGCGCTCGGCTGGCGCTGACGCCGCGACGCGCTACCGTCGGCCCGGTGGGATCGAAGGAGGTTATTGCCGCATGCGGAAGAAGGCCCTGATTGCCTGGGGTGGCTGGGAGGGCCACACGCCCCAACGCAGCGCCATCGTCGTGCGCGGCATGCTGGAGCGCAACGGGTTCGACGTCACACTTGCACAAGGCACCGCTGTGTTCGCCGATCCCAATCTCGGCTCTTTCGACCTGATCGTGCCGGTCATCACCATGTCGACGATCGAGAAGGCCGAATTGCAGGGCCTGACCCATGCCGTTCGCCAGGGAACCGGGCTTGGCGGCTTTCACGGTACGATGGGCGACAGTTTCCGCAACGAGCCGAACTACCAGTTCATGACCGGCGGTCAATGGGTCGCGCATCCCGGCGACATTATCGATTATCACGTGGTCATCACCCAGCCGGACGATCCGATCACAAGAGGCGTCAGCGATTTCGCCTACCGGTCGGAGCAATATTACATGCATGTCGACCCGGCCAACGAGGTGCTGGCGACGACCACCTTCACCGGCGCATTTCCCGGGCATTGATGGCGTCGTCATGCCGGTCGTCTGGAAGCGCAGATATGGCGCGGGGAAGGTCTTCTACAGTTCGCTTGGACACACGGCGGATGAGTTCGCGGTGCCGGAGATGGCGTTGATTGTGGAGCGCGGTTTGCTGTGGGCGGCCCGAGGGTAGCCACAAGCGCCATTTGGCGCATTCATTCGTCATCCTAGGGCGTAGCAAGGAGCGAAGCGACGCGGCGCAGACCCCGGGATC
>NZ_VFVC01000058.1:0-28698 GCF_006441575.1 Mesorhizobium sp. B2-4-12 | reverse complement strand
TCTCCCCCCAGGTGGGGGAGATGTCCGGCAGGACAGAGGGGGGCGCCGTAGAGCGCGGCATCAACCCGTTCGCGCCCCCAACGCCCTCAGCCCTGATGCGCGGCGCCCAGTTCCTTCACGTGCTTCTCGTGCATCTTCAGCACCGGCAGCGTCTTCTTGGCGAATTCCTTCATCGCCGGGTCGTCGCCCGATTGCGCATAGGTGCTGAACATCGCGACCGCATCCCTGTGCGCATCGGTCTGCATCTGGATATATTTTTGGTCGAACGCCTTGCCGCTGGCGCCCTTCAGCTCGTCGAGCATCTGCTGCTCCTTCGGCTGCAGGGCAACCCCCGCGGGCTTGACCGAAGCGGTGGTCTGGCCCTTGCTCAGCGCCGCCTTGAAGTCCTCCCCAGCCTTGGTGTGATCCTTGATCATCCGGCTGGCGAAAGCCTTGACGTCTTTCGACGACGATTTTTCCTCGGCGAGCTTGCTCGACTGGATTTCGAACTCATTGGCGCTGGGCACCGTCGTGACGAAGGTTTGGGTGTCGACCTTGCTGTCGGCCATCACAGGCGCGACCGTGTTCGATTTGGTGCCGTTCGTTTGGGCAAGCACGGCCGGCGCGCTGGCAAGCAGGGCCGCGGCTGCCACAGTCAGAAGCGTTTTCATCTGAAATCTCCGCTCGGAATGATCCTTCTGACTGTCCAACGCCGCAGACGCGCCGAGGTTGCGCGTTCTCTCTCCCCTCAGTGGCAGCACGCCTCGCCATATTGCAGTTGCTCGTGCCAGTCCGGCCGGCCTTCCGGGGTAAAATCCATCAGGTTCCACAGGATCTCGCAGGTGCCGATGGCGCGCGGGTCCTGGCCGGGTTCCGGCGGCGAAGCCGAGTTCCGACGACCAGGAATGGCGGATGCTGTCACCGTCGCGATGGAACACCGACAGCAGCGGGATCTGCGCGCCATCCGCATCCTCGGCGTTGTAGTCGCGCTTGAAACTGTTGCCGGCCGACGAAACCAGCCGCATATTCTTCCAGCCGCGGTCGCGGCCAAGCGCCGTCAGATTTCTCAGCGCGGTCTTGGCCACCACGACAAAGTTGAAGCCGGCCGCTTCGAGATGGCGAACGGCGCCGTCGAACTGGTCGAGCAGCGCCGTGCAGGAGGGGCACGGCTGGTCCTGCCTTGGCAATTTCGCCGTCTCGCCGCTCACGGCCACGTCGCGCGTTTCCTGGGGATGACGCGGAAACATCATCTGATAGAGGATCAGCGTGTCCTTGCCGGGCGCGAACAGCTCCGACAGTTTTACCCGCGTGGGCTTGCCGGCGATGTCCAGCCCGTCGAACACATAGTCGCGTGGCACCAGGCCGCCCGGCGGCAGCGCGCTCCGCGCCTCGGCCACGGCTTCCATGGCGCGGCGCAGCTCGATCTCCTTCTTCAAGAGTTTTTCGCGGGCGGTGCGGTATCTGGCGGATTCATTGGGAAAGGTGATCATGATCGGCTCCTTCGTCGCGCCGGCGTGCCGGCAAGGGTGCTCTACGTCCCAAGGACGGGGTGCACCGACCGATTCCTACATTCTTTCGACCGCTCCTCACCCCTTGACCCCGCCGGCGGTAAGGCCGGAGACGATCTTGCGCTGGAAGATCAGCACCAGGACGACCAGCGGCACGGTGACGATCACAGATGCGGCCATGATGTTGCCCCACGGGATTTCGAACTGCGAATTGCCGGAAAGCAGCGCGATGGCCACCGGCACGGTTCTTTGCGCATTGTTGGAAGTGAAGGTCAGCGCGAAGAGGAACTCGTTCCAGGCGCCAATGAAGGCAAGCAGGCCGGTGGTCGCCAGCGCCGGTCCCATTAACGGCAGGAAGATGCGCGTGACGATGATCCATGGTGTCGCGCCATCGAGGATCGCCGCTTCCTCGACCTCGACCGGCAGGTCGCGCACGAAAGTGGTGAGCACCCAGACGGTGAACGGCAAAGTGAAGATCATGTAGGAGAAGATCAGCGCCAACAGCGAGTTATAGAGGCCGAACATGCGGACGATCTCGAACAGGCCGGCAAGCACTGCCACCTGTGGGAACATCGAGACCGACAGGATCGCAAGCAGCAGGGCCGAGCGGCCACGGAAGCGGATGCGCGCCAGCGCGTAGGCGGCGGTGACGCCGAGCAGCAGCGACAGCGCAACGACCGCCCCGGAGACGACGAGCGAGTTCACCAGATTGCGCACGAAAGCGCCCTCGGTCAGCACGTTGCGGTAGTTGCCGAGGCTGAAGGTCTTCGGCCAAAGGCCGGGCTCGAAGAGCTCGGTTCCGGATTTCAGGCTGGTGACGATGGCGTAGTAGAACGGAAACACCGCAATGAAGACGATCACCAAGACCAGCAGGTAGAAGGCCGCGCGCCGCACGATCCACATCTCAGCGGCCTCCATCCAGGCTGATGCGGCCGATCCGGATATAGGCGATGGTGAGCAGGGCAAGGATCAGGAAGAACAGGGTCGAGGCGGCGGAGCCATAGGCGAACTTGTCGAACTCGAACAGGTTCTCCCGCGTAAACACCGACATCGACTTGGTGTTCACATTGTTGGGCGTCAGCACATAGATCAGGTCGAAAATGCGCAGCGCGTCGAGCCCGCGAAAAATCACCGCCACCATCACCGCGGGGCGGATGAGCGGCAAGGTCACCCGCCAGAAAATCTGCCACGGGTTTGCCCCGTCGAGCCTGGCGACTTCGATGATCTCGCCCGGCAGCATCTGCAGCGCGGCAAGGATGAGCAGCGCCATGAACGGCGTCGTCTTCCAGATGTCGACGATGAGTACGGCCGTCATCGCGGTGTCGGGGCTGGCGGTCCAGGCGATCTTGTGGCTGATCAGGCCGAGATTGACCAGCACGACATTGATGATGCCGAACTGGTCGTTGAGCATCCACTGCCACATCTTGGCCGAGACGATCGTCGGGATCGCCCAGGGAATGAGGATCGCCGCCCTGACGATGCCACGGCCAGGAAAGCTGGCGTTGAGCACCAAAGCCACGATCGTGCCGAGGACCGTCTCGCAGGTCACCGAGATCACCGCGAAGCGCACGGTGTTCCAGACCGCGCTCCACCAGACCGGATCGACGAGCAGCCCGTCATAGATCACCCGGCCGCTCGGCAGGCGCAGCACCGAGAGATAATTGTCGAAGCCGACGAACTGGCGGGCGTCGAGGTCCGCCAGCGAGGCGTCGGTGAAACCGAAATAGACGGTGCGGATGAGCGGCCAGCCGGCAACGGCGGCCAGCACCAGCAGCATCGGCGCCAGGAACAGCCATGCCGAGCGCACGCGCTGTGCCATCAGCCGCGAATGCCTGACAGGCGCGACGCTCACCAGCCTTTGCCTTTCAGCTTGGTAAGCCTCGCTTCGAGGTCGGCCAGATTGTCGGCGGCGCTGCCTTCGCCGGAAAGCGTGTTGTGCACGGCCGTCCAGAACTGGCTCGATGCCTCGTTGTACTTGATCTTGACAGTCGCGGAAGGACGCGGCACGGCGTTGAGAAAAATCTGCTTCCAGCGCGGTACGATCGGCTGCTGCCTGGCAATGTCGGCATCGTCATAGAGCGCCTGGATGGTCGGCAGGTTGGACGTCTTCAGAGTCCGGTATTTCTGCATCCGGGGCGAAGCGATGAACTTGACCAGTCCGATCGCCGTGTCCGGATGCTTCGAATATTTGGAGACCGCGAGATTCCAGCCGCCCAGCGTCGCGACCGGCCGGGCGCCCTCGCCAGTGCCTGCCGGCAAAGGCGCCACGTCGAACTTGCCCTTGATCGGCGAGTTGTCGCTGTTGCCGAGCGCATAGGCATAGGGCCAGTTGCGCATGAAGACGGCATTGCCGGTCTGCCAGACGCCGCGCGATTCCTCTTCCTGATAGGCGAGCACGCCGGGCGGCGAGATGGTTCCGATCCACCCCCTGACCATATCGAGCGCCGGCGCCGCTTTAGGGTTGTTGACCGATATGGTGCCGTCCGGCTCGACGATCCGGCCGCCGCCACTGGACATCACCCATTCGAGCGCATTGCAGGTCAGCCCCTCATAGGCGTTGCCCTGGAAGACGAAACCCCAGATATCCTTGTTGCCGGCCGCCCGCTCCTTGTCCATGACCAGCCTGGCGGTCTCGGCCAGCTCCTTCCAGGTGGCAGGGACCTTGGCGCCATATTTGTCGAGCAGGTCCTTGCGGTAGTAGAGCGCAGGCGCATCGGTGAAGATTGGCAGCGCGACCAGCCTGCCGTTGACGGTCTGCGACTGGATGATCGACGGGAAATGGGCGCCGACCACATCCCTGGTCGCTTCGGTGAGATCGACGAGCTGGCTGGCGAGTTGCGGCGCCCAGATGACGTCGGTCTGGTAGACGTCGATATCGCTGTTGCCGGCGGCAAGCCACAGCCTGTACAGGCCGAACTGGTCCGTCGTCGACGGCGGCAGGACGACGATGGAAACCTCGTTACCGCTCTCTTTCTCGTAACGGTCGAGGATCTCGCGAAGCACCTTGATGCCGTTGCCGGTGTCTCCCGACACGATCGACAGCTCGACCGCGTGGGCTTGAGCGACTGCCAGGATGCTGCCAACCGCAAGCGCCAGAAATGCGTAGAAAGGCTTCACGGCGGGTTGGGTCTCCCTTTGGAGCCGGACACCTCCCACGCGTCGGCAGCTCGTCAGCCATCCCCTGCCCCTGAATGCGAAGCCGTGCTTTCGGGTTCCCCAGGCTTTAACAAAGAACCCCTGAAGCGCGTCGCCATTTCAACGCGATGCGCTTCAGCCTTCCCAGTCGACCTCGAACATGCCGACCCGTTCATAGAGCCGCACGGCGGCGGCGTTTTCGACCGTGTTGGTCTTGAGGTCGACATGGGCAGCACCGCGGTCGCGAAAGGCGGCGAAGGCCTGCCACATCAGCGCTTCGCCAATGCCCTTGCCGCGCGCCTGGGGATGAACGGCGAGATCCTTGATGAAAGCGCTCATCCAGCAAAGTGCTGCCGCCGCGAGCCGGCCCTTGGCGTCGATGACGAGAAAACAGAGATCCGGATCGAATTCGAGGTCGCCTGATATGCGCGGCCACCAGTCGTCGAATGGCTCGTCGGCGCGGTTCTCGAACACGTCGCCCAGCAGCGCATGCAGGGCCGGCGCGTCGCCGTGCCTCAGACAGCGCATGACGAAGCCATCCGGCCAGTGGGGTGTAACCAGCGTCTCGTCGAGGATCTTGCGCAGCCGGATATCGTTCGGAGCCGGCGGGCGCGGTTCAGGCATCGCGCTCAGGCGTCGGGCTGCCGCTTGCGGTCGGCGCCAAGGCCCGTCGCCTCGAGCAGACCCTTGCGCTTGGCGTCGAAATAGTAGCCGGTCTGGTAGAGCCAATCGGCCTTCTTGGAATTGCCGCCGGCCACCAGCCAGGCGCCGCGCAGATATTTGACCGCATATTTCAGGTTGGTCTCGGCGTCGAACAGGCCCTTGGCCGGCCCGTCGTAACCCATGCCGCGCGCCGTCGCGTGCTTGATCTGCATCAGCCCCCAATGGCCATTGTTATAGGCCTTGGGGTTGTATGTGCTTTCGCGATTGACGACATGGCGCACCAGATCGACCGGCACCTCGTAGAGGGCGGCATATTTGATGATCAGCCGGTCGACGTCGCCGCGCATGCCGGTGGCATGCTCCTCTTGCTCCGGAGCAACCGGCGCCGACGGGAACTGCACCAGGGCAGCCGGGTTCTGCGGCAGCATATAGGCCACCTGGTGCACGCCGGGCATTTTCTGGCCGGCGCTGGCGGTCGCCGGCACGATAAGCCCGGCGGTCGTGTATGCCTGAGCCGCCTTGATTGGCTGACCCGCTTTGGCCGGCGGCGGCGCCTGCCAGGCATTGGCCGTCATCAAGGCGGGTAAAGCCGGCGCCTCCGGTGTTGCTCCGGCAAAGGCGGCGGTTGCGGCAGCGGGTTGGGTGGCCGGATCAAGAGCTGGCGCGGCCGCCGCGCCGGGCGTCAATTCGGCCGTTTGAACGGGCGCGATACCCGACGGTTGCGGCAGCACCGAAACCGTTTCCGGCAGTGGTATGGTGAAGCCCGCATCGCTGCCCGCTGCGGTCGCGGTTTCGGTCAGGGACGGCGCGGCTTTCATCTGCGAGGTCGAGGTGCAGCCGCTCATGTCGGCCGCCGCCACGATCACGCCGATCGCGATAAGGATCTGTTTTGCTGGCAAGCCGCGCTCGGGTCCGGTTTGTCGGGTTGTTAAGATTTCCCTTACACCAGCGATTCCTGGGTAGCAATCAGGGGCATCCGGAGGTTTTCGGGTGGCGAGACGTGAGGGGTGATGCCATATTGTTCCTGATATGTACCGGCAGGAATCCCGGATTTAGCCGCTTTGCGGAAAGGAGTGCATTATGGAAACGACAGCTTCGATCACAGCCGGCCACGCAGTGTTAGAAACAGTGATCGGTTTCATGGGCATCGCCTGGAGCGAAAAGGGCCTGATCCGGCTCTGCCTGCCCGAACGCAGCCGCGAAGCAGTGGAGCGGCGGCTGATGCGCCACGCCGGCGTTTCCGCCTCCACGGCCCAGCCGCCATGGGTGGTCGACCTGATCGCCTCGATCAAGGCTTATGCCGCGGGCGAGGATGTCGATTTCACCGATGTTCCGGTCGATCTCGACGGTGTCGACGACTTCCGCCTCGCCATTTATGACGCGGCGCGCAAACTCGGCTATGGCGAGACCACCACCTATGGCGAACTGGCCAAGCGTGCCGGCCACGCCGGTCTGCCGCGCGAGACCGGTGCGGCCCTTGGCGCCAATCCGGTGCCCCTTGTCATCCCGTGCCATCGCATCCTCGCCGCCGGCGGCAGGATCGGCGGCTTCTCGGCGCCCGGCGGCTCCGTCACCAAGGAAAAGATGCTGGCCATGGAAGGCGTGCGCGTCGGCCCACCGCCAGCGGCGCAGGTGTCCTTCGGGTTCTGAACCGTCGTGGCCTAGTTATTGTGGAAGAAGCGTCGGCGGAAATGCCGGTCATTGTCCGGCCGCCTGCAGTTGTAGACCGGGCAGGATTTCGTGTCGGCGCTCGGCACATAGGCGCGCGTCCTCACCTCGCCCATGGTACAGAACTGCTGGCTCTGCACATAGCGGTCGTAAAGCGGTAGCCCTGGGACACGCGTCGACTGGTAGCGCAGGATGACCGCGCCTTGTCGCGCGATCGTCGCTTGGATCTTGCCGCAGCTCATATGCGTCGGGTCGTAGCGAGAGATTGCCTGCGCCTCGGCGGCCACGAGCGTGAGGCAAGCGGCAAGCAATATGGTTTTCATGGTTCTTCCCTGATCCGCAGCCAAGGACGGCGCGCCACCTGCCGCAACGGTTTCACCGGATTAGGGCGGCCTTTGGGCGGCGTTCCGATCACGGCTTTCTCACACAGTCTTGTTTTTGGTGCGAAAGCATCCTATATCAGCCCCATTGATATTTCGGCCGATCGATCCGGGCCTCGCGATCTTCGCGTTTGCTGACGTCTATCTCCAAAATCTCGATGCACACCGGCTGGACCTCGGTTCGGTCAAACTAAAGCAAATGTGAAGGACTATTTTTATGGCAACTGGAACGGTCAAGTGGTTCAACGCCACCAAGGGCTTCGGCTTCATCCAGCCTGACAGCGGCGGCGCGGACGTTTTCGTCCACATCTCGGCTGTCGAGCGCGCTGGACTGTCGACCCTGGTCGAAGGCCAGAAGATCAACTTCGAGATCGAGCAGGACCGCCGCACTGGCAAGTCGTCCGCTGGGTCTCTGAGCAAGGCAGCCTGATTTTGCGAATGGCGCGCGCCGGGCGAGAGCTCGGGGCGCGCGGCAAGTCACGGATGTACTGACGGCCGCGCGAGAAGCGGGCCGGAGCGAAAGACCCGACAAGCTGGAACAGCAGATAGCTGCCAGCTCGGACCGGACGCTCCCGATCAGGCTACCAAGCATGGGAAGGCGGGCTTTGTCCCGCCTTTTTGTTTGTCTGGGGTTCAGGCGACGGCATCAATACAGCGTCCTTCTCCCCGTCTCTATACGGGGAGTTGAGAAGTGGTCCGCGCAGCGGACGAAAAGCCAACTGCTTGGCTTTTCGAACGACGAACGCCCGGCAGGGCGATGAGGGGCAGCGAGATGCCCCAGGATTATCCCATTTTGAATCAAGCGCGAAACTATCAAAGGCAGGCGCCGCCCCTCATCTGGCTGCCGCCATCTTCTCCCCGTATAGGGACGGGGAGAAGAGCACCAATCGCCAAATTCTACCCCACCCAGTCAATCGGTACATGCCCTGGATCCGCCTCCACGCGGCCAAGCCACGCCACGACAGCCGGATAGGCGTCGAGCTGGAAACCGCCCTGCTCCGCCGTGTGCGTATAGGCATAGAGCGCGATATCGGCGACGCTGAGCGCATTGCCGGCGAAGAAGGCATTGTTTTCAAGGTATCCGTTCATCACGCCGAGCGCCTTGTTGCCGCGCTCCAGTGTCACTGACAGCCGCTCCGGCGTGGCCTCCTTGGCCCTCTCGGGAAAGGTCAGCAGCGCCTTGCGCACCGCTATATAGGGCTCGTGGCTGTATTGCTCGAAGAACAGCCACTGATACGCGAGTCCGCGCTCATATTTGTCCATAGGCAGGAAGCGCGTGCCTTCGGCGAGATAAAGCAGGATGGCGTTGGACTCGGCCAGCCGTCGGCCGTCGTCAAGTTCGAGCAGCGGCACCATGGCGTTCGGATTCTTGGCGACGAAATCGGCTTTTCGCGTCTCCCCCGTGTGCGAACTCACTTCGATCGTCGTGACGGGAAGGCCAAGCTTGGCCATTAGCAGGCGCGGCTTGTAGCAATTGCCGCTGTCGATCATGCTGTAAAGTATCATTGCCGGTCCCCGAAGCGCTGCCTTGTGCGGACGCGATTATCGCAGCCCCGGCGTCCTCAACCAATGATTTGTTTTGGCGTGATCATCAGCACCGCTGATGCAAGGTCCTAGCCAAAGAGCGGCACGACATTGTTGTCCCTGCCCAGCAATGCATCGATGGCGAGCGGCTTTTCGTCGAAGATGGTACCAGCCAGCGCCGGCCGGCCCAGAAGAAAACCCTGCACCAGGTCGACGCCGCCTTCGAGCGCGACGCGCAGATGGACGGGTTGCTCAATGCCCTCGACCAGAACCTTGGCGCCGCGGTCGTGCAGGCTGGACACCAGCGGGCGGAAGAACCGCTCGGCAGCAGTGTGGCGGCAGAATTCCGCGAACCAGCCGCCATCGATCTTCACGATATCGGGCCTGAGCAGACTCACCCGCTCCTCGGTCGAATGGCCGGTGCCGAAATCGTCGATGGCGATACGGATGCCGTCGCGCCGCATTTCGCGCACCAGCCGGGCCAGAAGCGCGTCATCCGCCGCCTGCTCGGTGATTTCGCAGACCAGCATGCCAGGGGCGAGGTCGAGCTCGTCGAGATGCCTGCTCATCAGCCGGATCTCCGCCAGCGCCCGCTCCGGATGATCGTTGACCACCGGATTGTAGTTGAAGAACAGATCGAGCCCGTCGACGCCGATGTTGTGAAAATTCCGCAAATGCAGCGCCCGGCACATGGTCTCGACAAACAGCCGGTCCGGCGATGCAACGCTCTCGAAGAACATCTGAGCGGACGCTGGCTGGCCGGCACGGCGCGGCTCGACCAGGCCCTCGACCGCCACGGCCTGCAAGATGCGGCCGCGCGGGGCGAAGATCGGCTGGTAGGCGCTGCGCAGGCGGAAATCGCCATGGACACCATATTCGATGCCGACCTCGTCGACGAAGATCGCATCGTCGACATTGCGCCGCCGCTCCAGGCTCATGGTGACGTCCTGCGCCCGAAGGCCTTCGTCGGTCGTGCTGTTCGCGGCGTCGCCGTCGCAGGCTCCGCCCCGGCGGTGGCGGAGACGGTTTCCTCCCCGGCTTTGCCGAAGGCGTGGAAGCTGGTCGGCGCCAGTTCGGGGCGCGCCAGCACATAGCCCTGGACCATCGAAGCTCCAGATTTCTCGGCGAGATCCAGTTGCCATCCCTCTTCGAGGCCCTCGAACACGGTGCGGATGGCTTGCTCCTCGAAGCTTTTCACCATAGCGGTCAAAAGCGCGAAGCCGGCGCCTGACTCCATCAGTTGCGTGATCCAGCGAGCGTCGAACTTGACGATGTCGGGTCTCAACTCCTTGACGCGGTTGATGTCGGAATCGTCGGCGCCATAGTCGTCGACGGCAATGCGAAAGCCGTTGCCACGCAATGCCGCGACGAACTCGTACAAAGTCTCCTGCGATGCCGATCGCTGCTCGGTCACCTCGCACACAACCCGGCCCCGATCGATGCCGGCCTCGTGCAGCACCAGCCGCATTTCGCGCAAGGCATTGTCGGCGACCGCCCGCTCGGTGAACACGGACGGATCGAAATTGATGAAGATCGAAGCCTCCTGCGGCAGGCAGGCGCCGGCATTGAGCAGATGCAGCGTCCTGGTCAGCGCCTCGACATGCAGCCGGTCGGCGGCCGGACAGGTCGAAAAGAAGGTCATCGGCGATTGCGGTTCGCCATCGCGAAACGGCCGGATCAACCCTTCGAAGGCGACGACCAGCAGCTTGCCCTCCTTGAAGGCGAAGATCGGCTGGAAGGCGCTTTGCAGCGTGTAGATGCCCCAGACACCTGACGAGGTGCCGTCATCATGACGGATAATATGGGCAAGTCCGATGCTGCGCGACAAGGGTTCCTCGCTCCGCGACTGGCGGAATTGGATTGCGATCCTGCCATGCAAGCCTCTACCTTGTGTTAATGAACTCTCCGTTGATCACGCCTCATTGACCGCATCGCCATAGCTGGCCCAGCCGACAATGCTTGCACTTGGCGGCAGCATGCGACATGAGAAGCGCCGCGGCCGCTCCTGGCCGCGCCGATCCTTTGGAGAGACAAAAGGTCATGGCCTTTCTTGCCGACACCCTTTCCCGCGTGAAGCCTTCCGCCACCATCGCGGTGACGCAGAAAGCCCGCGAGCTGAAAAATGCCGGCCGTGACATTATTGGCCTTGGCGCCGGCGAGCCGGATTTCGACACGCCCGACAACATCAAGAATGCGGCGATCGAAGCGATCCGCCGTGGCGAGACCAAGTACCCGCCGGTTTCGGGCATCCTGCCGCTGCGCGAGGCGATCGCCAGGAAGTTCAAGCGCGAGAACAATCTCGACTACAGGCCCGAGCAGACCATCGTCGGCACCGGCGGCAAGCAGATCCTGTTCAACGCCTTCATGGCGACGCTGAACCCTGGCGACGAGGTCATCATCCCCCGCCCCTACTGGGTCAGCTACCCCGAGATGGTGGCGATCTGCGGCGGCACTTCGGTGTTTGCCGACACCTCCATCGACAATGGTTTCAAGCTGACCGCTGAAATACTTGAGAAGGCGATCACGCCGAAGACCAAATGGCTGCTGATGAACTCGCCGTCCAACCCGTCGGGTGCCGCCTATACCGAGGCCGAACTGCGGGCGCTGGCCGACGTGCTGCTGAAGCATCCGCATGTCTGGACGCTGACCGACGACATGTACGAGCACCTGACCTATGGCGATTTCGTCTTCAAGACCATCGCCGAGGTCGAGCCGACCCTCTATGAGCGCACGCTGACCATGAACGGCGTGTCCAAGGCCTATGCCATGACCGGCTGGCGCATCGGCTATGCCGCCGGTCCGGTCCAGCTGATCAAGGCGATGGACATGATCCAGGGCCAGCAGACTTCGGGTGCCTGCACCATCGCCCAGTGGGCATCGGTGGAAGCGTTGAACGGCCCGCAGGACTTTATCGCCAGGAACAAGGCGATCTTCCAAGGCAGGCGCGATCTGGTTGTATCGATGCTCAATCAGGCGCGCGGCATCACCTGCCCGTCGCCGGAAGGCGCCTTCTACGTCTATCCGTCCTGTGCCCAACTGATCGGCAAGAAGACGAAAGCCGGCAAGGTGATCGGCACCGACGAGGCCTTCTGTTCGGAACTGCTCGAGGCCGAAGGCGTCGCTGTGGTGTTCGGCTCGGCCTTCGGCCTTGGCCCCAACTTCCGCATCTCCTACGCCACATCGGAGGCGCTGCTGGAGGAAGCCTGCACACGCATCCAGCGTTTTACGGCATCGCTGACCTGATCAGATAGGCCTGAGGAGGCGGCCGCCGTCTCCGGTCAGGACTCAGCTGCCATACTGCTCGCCGGAAACCGCTTCCAGCCAGTCGACATGGACGCCGTCGAGTGCCTCCTGCATGGCGATATGCGTCATCGCGGTTTTCGGCCCGGCACCATGCCAGTGCTTCTCGCCCGGGGCGAACGAGATGGTATCGCCAGCCCTGATCTCCTGGACCGGGCCGCCCCATGCCTGGGCAAGCCCGGCGCCCGAGGTGACATGGAGCGTCTGGCCGAACGGATGCGTGTGCCAGTGGGTGCGTGCGCCCGGCTCGAAGGCGACCAGCGTGGCCCTGAGCCGCGCCGGCACCTCCGTCTCGACGATCGGCGTCTGCAGAACCCGGCCGGTGAAATACTTTTCCGGCGCGATAATGGTCGGCACGCTGCCGCAAGCAATGATCTTCATCGTCTGGTCCTGAAACTGGTGGTGAAGCGACCGGCGGCAAATGCCGCTGCTGATCGAGGCGAAACACATTCTCGGCCGATATCGGCCGGCGCGCAACCGGCGGTTTCGCCCAGGTGAGGAAGATTCCGGTTTTTTCTCCTTAACCATGAATTTCCCCCGCATGGGGCCGAGAGGCGAAATGACGGCGAATTCAATGTCTTCTTAACGGCTGCGCACTAGCCGTGAGCCTGCATCGCGGGGGCTGGCGGATGAGCATACTGGCAACGATCAAGAACCACAGCGGCCGGATCTACCGCGGCATCCAGGCGCTGCTTGTGCTCAGCATCGGCGCGGCAGCGCTTGGCGCTTTCAATATCTCGCGGGACCTGCCGCCGGGCTGCGCCTTCGCCGTCTCGATCCTGGCCACGAGCCTCGCTTTGCTGGCGTTGATGTATATGCGCAGCAGCGTCGTCCATCGCTTGCGGTCGGCGGAGGCGGCGGAGGCGGAAAAACATCATTTCCTGACCAGGGACGCGATGACCGGGGCGATGACAAGGCGCTATTTTCTCGAAGCGCTGCGCGACAGCCTTGGCACCATGCGCGAGCGGCGCGAGGCAACCCTGCTGCTGATCGACCTCGACCATTTCAAGCAGCTCAACGACACGTTCGGACATCAGTTCGGCGATCTCACCCTCATGCATCTGGTCAAGACCGCCGAACGCATCTTTGCCGGCAGCATGGTCGGGCGCCTCGGCGGCGACGAATTCGGCGTCATCATCCCGCACGCAGACCTCAACGCCATCAACAAGAATGTCAGGCAATTGCTGGATGCCATGCGGGCGGGCAAATCGCATGAAGGCAAAATCATTCCGCTCTCCATTTCGCTCGGCGTGGCGCTGGCGCCCACCCATGCCTCGAACACGACGGAACTGATGCTGGTTGCCGACCTGGCACTCTATGAAAGCAAGGCGGCCGGCCGAGGCCGCGTCACCGTGTTCGACGAGGAGATGCTGTCCGACAAGCGTTACCGCCGTCTGGTCGAACGGGAATTGCGCGCGGCGATCTATCTCGGCGAACTCGAACTACACTACCAGCCCATCGTCAACCCGGACGGTTCCACCCATGCCTTGGAGGGGCTGATCCGCTGGCGGCATCCGGTTCGCGGCCTGATCTCGCCGGCCGAGTTCATTCCGATCGCCGAACGCTCGACCTTGATCGACATGCTCGGCGAATGGGTGTTCAAGCGGGCTTGCGCCGATGTCGGCTATTTCCCCGGGCGCCGCATCTCGATCAACGTCTCCGGCGAGCAGCTCAAGCGCGACGAAATCGTCACCATGTGCGACCGCGTGCTGAAGGAGACCGGCCGCCCGGCGGCGCAATTCATCATCGAGATCACCGAGACGGTGGCGACCGCGGCCACGCCCGAGATCCTGCGGCGCCTGGAAGCCTTGCGCGGCCTCGGCTTCCATATCGCGCTCGACGATTTCGGCACCGGCCATTGCGGCTTCAACTATTTGAAGGCCTTGCCCATCGACATCATCAAGATCGATCGCTCCTACATACGCAGCCTCGCCCATGACCAGGTGGCGCAGATCTTCGTCTCCGCGCTTGGGCAGATCGCGCGCATCCAGGACGTCACCATCGTGGCGGAAGGCGTTGAGACCGCGGAAGAATTCGCGCTGGCCAAGGCGGCGGGCTGCAACCGCTTCCAGGGCTATTATTTCGGACGGCCGACGCCGCGCGACAAGCTTGCTCCCGTTCGCACCGTCAATGCCGACCCCCTGGCGCTGAGCGCCTGACGCTGCCCGGATTCCTATTTTCCTTGCCCTGCCGGCAAACAAGTGGGACGATGCTTTTGGGCAGGTGGCGCTTGAAAAGAACCCCGCCCGCGACGGTCGAACAGGCCGGCCGCCGCTCGGGACCGATTGACCAAGCCTGAACCATGAATGCCAGTCGGTCCTACGGGAAACGCCTGAGTGGAGGTCAGTCATGGGTAATCGCGCCGGAGGACGACGCACGGGACCGAAATGCATTGCCATAGTCGGTCCCTTCGCAAGCGGTAAGACGACACTTCTAGAAGCCATATTGGCCCGCACGGGCGCCATCCCCCGCCAGAACCCGGTTTCCTCGGGCAGCACCGTTTCAGACCATTCGCCAGAGGCACGCGCCCACGCCATGAGCGTCGAGGCGACAATCGCCACCACCGAATTCATGGGCGAGCAGTTCACCTTCGTCGATTGTCCCGGCTCGATCGAATTCTCCTTCGAGGCCGAGCCGGTGCTGGCCGCCTGCGACGTAGCAGTGGTCGTGGCCGAAGCCGATGAGAAGAAGATCCCCGCCTTGCAGCTCATCATGCGCAAGCTCGACGATCTCGGCGTGCCGCGCATCCTGTTCCTCAACAAGGTCGACAAGGCGGTAGCAGGCGTGCGCGACACGCTGAAGATGCTGCAGCCGGCAAGCTCGGTGCCGCTCCTGCTGCGCCAGATTCCGTTGCGCAAGGACGGCGTCGTCATCGGCTCGATCGATCTGGCGCTGGAGCGTGCCTACATCTACCGCGAATATGCCGAAAGCGAGGTGGCTCAGATACCGGGCGACGACAAGGCGCGCGAGCTGGAGGCACGCTTTTCCATGCTGGAGACGCTGGCCGATCATGACGATCAGCTGATGGAACAGTTGCTCGAGGAGATCGAGCCGCCGAAGGACGCGGTTTTCGACGATCTGACCGCCGATCTTCGTGACGGCGTGGTGACGCCGGTGCTGATCGGCACCGCCGAGAAAGGCAATGGCGTGCTGCGCCTCCTGAAGGCAATCCGCCACGACGCGCCCGACATCGAGGCGACCCGCAAGCGGCTCGGTGCCCCTGATGGCAACGCCACACTGGCCCAGGTGATGAAGACCATCCACACGCCGCATGGCGGCAAGCTGTCGGTGTCGCGCATCCTGTCCGGCCAGGTCGCCGACGGCCTGGAGCTCTGGCTGCCGGGCGGCGGCACCGCCAAGGTCTCCGGCATCTACAAGATGCTGGGCAAGGACCAGGTCAAGCTCACCGCCGCCAAGGCTGGCGATACAGTGGCGCTCGGGAAGCTGGACGACGTCAAGACCGGCCAGACGCTGACCTCGGCCAAGGGCGGCACCAAACAGCTGTTCGATGTCGAGCCGCCACAGCCGGTCTTTGCCTTTGCGCTGCGCCCCAAGGAGCGCAAGGACGAGGTCAAGATGTCGGCCGCCATCCAGCGGCTGGCCGAGGAGGACCCCTCGCTCAGCCTGCGTCACAACCAGGACTCGGCCGAAACGGTGCTGTCCGGCCATGGCGAGATGCACCTGCGCGTCGTGCGCGAGCGGCTGGAGGGCAAGAACCAGATTCCGGTCGAAGGCCATGCGCCGGCCGTGCCCTATCGCGAGACGATCCGCAAATCGGCGCAACAGCGCGGCCGCCACAAGAAGCAGTCCGGCGGCCATGGCCAGTTCGGCGATGTGGTGATCGAGATCAAGCCGCTGCCGCGTGGTTCCGGCTTCCAGTTCACCGACACCATCACCGGTGGCGTCGTGCCGAAGACCTATATCCAGTCGGTGGAGACGGGCATACGCGACTATCTGAAATCCGGCCCGCTCGGCTTCCCCGTCGTCGACATCGCCGTCAACCTGTCGGATGGCTCCTACCACGCGGTCGATTCTTCCGACATGGCCTTCCAGATGGCAGCGAGGCTGGCGATGAAGGAAGGCATGGCCGCCTGCTCGCCGGTGCTTCTGGAGCCGGTGATGAAAGTGGAGATCGTCACGCCGTCGGACGCCACTTCCAAGATCATCGCGCTGATCCCGCAGCGGCGTGGCCAGATCCTCGGCTATGACGCGCGGCCCGACTGGCCAGGCTGGGACGTCGTCGAGGCGACCATGCCGCAGGCCGAGATCGGCGATCTGATCATCGAGTTGCGTTCGGCAACCTCGGGCGTGGCCAGCTATCGCGCCGCCTTCGACCACATGGCCGAACTCACCGGCCGCCTCGCTGACGAAGCGATGAACACCAACGGCAAGGCTGCCTGATTCTCATCCAATGCACGTCGCCCAAAAGTGCGCAGCGTTTGGGCGACGTGGATGAAACAAGACCTCAAGCGCGTCGCTCTGATGCGAGGCGCTTTGGCGCATCATCCGTTTTGTTCGGGGGACAAAACCAAAAACGACGCCCGGGGGGCCGGACGCCGTTTTGTTTGCGGACCGTTTTCTTGGGAGGAGAAACGGCAGGTCCGCCGCATGTGCAGTTGCCGATCTTCGGCGGAAAAGGTTCGGACGCGGTAGCCGCCTGAGCCCGGCCGTCCGAGTGATGCCCCCATCTCTCGTCCGAACCACACCGCGTCCTATCATCTACTTAGCAGGTCGAGGATGGCCTTGTCATGTTACCAGAGGTTACATGACACTGTTACGTGGCAATTCCGGCGAACTTTTCCGTCACCATGGTGGCATCCGGGCAACAAAAAAGCCGGATCAACGAAGATCCGGCTGAGTTTGATTGGAAGTGCCTGTTAAGGCTAACCTCCAGAGGGGAACACTCAAGGGCGCTAATGGGAGGAGAACGCGCCCAAGAGATGATCTATATATGTGCTCATCATGCCCAAGAAACAAGCATCTATTTTGCAACACACGCATGCAAAAAGACACAGGCTGTGGTCTAACCCATTCATGGTGCCAATAGGACCAGCAGATTCGTCAAAATGGAGCACGCAACCGGGCAATTGCCGTCTTGAGAACGTCAATTCCGGACGACTTTGCTCGCAAATGACGAAAAACACCTGATGACCTGGAAAGAGGCAGTGGTCGTTTAATTCTGAGGCAGCCAGGCAAGGACATCCAATGCGCCCCTTTTCGGCGATCGCCGGCAGCGGCATCTTCCTGGTCGCGGCACCCGGCGTGGTCGCCGGACTATTGCCTGGCTCTGCGATCGCTGGGGGCCTGCCATTGTCAGCCATGCCTGGCTTTGTCCCTGCCGGCGGCGTTCTCATCGTTGCGGCAACCGGCGTGCTGCTGCATGCCTTCGCCCGTTTCGCGCTGGAAGGGCTGACGCCCTGGCGGGGCGGATAGACCACCGCCGCCGGCGCTGCCCCGTGGGCTAATAGGACCAGTTGCGCGCCTTGGCGATGATGAAGTCGCGAAAGACATGCAGCTTCGCCTGGTTCTTCATCGCGTCGGGATAGGCGAAATAGGTGTCGAAGGACGGCACTTCGGTTTCCGGCAGGAGCTGCACCAGGCCTGAGTCCTTGGAGATCACATAGTCGGGCAGCATGGCGATGCCGGCGCCGCCCTGCACGGCGCGCTTGATCGACAGGATATCGTTGATCTGCAGCGTCGGCACACGCTGGCCGCCTTCGAAATCGCCGATCGTCTCCAGCCAGTTCAGCTCCGACAGATGCGAGGGCACCGGCACGCCGAAGGTGACGATGCGATGGCTCTTCAGCTCCGCGATCGAAGCCGGCTTGCCATACTTGGCGACATAGGATGGGGCCGCGTAGAGGTGGAAATGCACGGTGAACAGGCGGCGCTGGATCAGGTCCGGCTGCTGCGGCTGGCGCAGCCGGATGGCGCAGTCGGCCTGGCGCATGGTGAGGTCGAGTTCCTCGTTGGCGAGGATCAGCTGCAGGCTGATCTCGGGATAGAGTTCGATGAATTCCTGCACGCGTTCGGTCAGCCAGCCGGCACCCAGACCCACCGTCGTCGTCACTCTGAGCACGCCGGAAGGCCGGTCCTTGGTCTCGGTCAGACGCGACTTGATGGTCTCGAGCTTCATCAGCACGTCATGCGCCGTGCGGAACAGCATTTCGCCCTGCTCGGTCAGCACCAGGCCGCGGGCATGGCGGTTGAACAACGGCACGCCGACATCATGCTCGAGCGCGCTGACCTGCCGCGAGATCGCCGATTGTGAAAGATGCAATGTCTCGGCTGCGTGCGTAAACGACCCCGCTTCCGCCGCGGCGTGAAACACGCGTAGCTTGTCCCAGTCCAACGCCATGATACCCCTCGTTCTGTTTGGCGTCTGAATGAAAAATCAGGCTTTTACACGGCGTTTCTAAGCTGATTTTTTAACAATTTTACAAACGGCCTATTCCGCCGCCTCGCGATGCACCTCGATGCCCGCCAGATACTTCTCCGCCTCCAGCGCGGCCATGCAGCCGAGGCCCGCCGCCGTCACCGCCTGGCGGTAGACATCGTCGGTCACGTCGCCCGCCGCGAACACGCCGGGCACGTCGGTGCGGGTCGAATTCGGCGCCGTCCACAGATAGCCGTTCGGCTTCTGCTTCAGCTTGCCGACGAACAGCTCGACCGCCGGCGCATGGCCGATCGCCACGAACACGCCATCGACCCTGAGGTGCGTTTCGGCACCGGTCACCGCATGCTTGAGCTTGAGCCCTTCGACGGAAGGCGGCAACGGCGCCTTGCCGGGGCGCCCGGTGATCTCGTCGACGATCGTGTCCCAGATGACGCGGACATTGTCCTTCTGCAGCAGCCGCTCGCGCAGGATACGCTCGGCGCGGAAGTCCGAGCGCCTGTGGATGACCGTCACGCTCTTGGCGAGGTTCGACAGATAGAGCGCCTCTTCCACCGCTGAATTGCCGCCGCCGACCACGGCGACATCCTTGCCGCGATAGAAGAAGCCGTCGCAGGTGGCGCACGCCGAGACGCCGAAACCCATGAAGTCCTGTTCGGTCGGAATGCCCAGCCACTTGGCTTGCGCACCGGTGGCGATGATCAGCGCGTCAGCGGTGTAGGTCGTGCCGGAATCGCCCTTGGCGCGGAACGGCCGCACGTTGAGGTCGACCTCGGTGATGATGTCGTTGATGATATCGGTGCCGACATGCTCGGCCTGCTTGAGCATCTGCTCCATCAGCCACGGCCCCTGGATCGGGTCGGCGAAGCCGGGATAGTTCTCGACATCGGTGGTGATCATCAGCTGGCCACCCTGCTGCAGGCCGGCGACCAGCATCGGCTTCAGCATTGCACGTGCGGCATAGACCGCCGCCGTATAGCCGGCCGGGCCGGAACCGATGATGAGAACGGGCGCGTGCTTGGTGGTCATTTGAAGCCTCTGCGGGGCAGACAGGGAGTGTGCCTTGGGAAATAGCATGGAATGTCGCGCCTAATGTAAGGGTTGCCAACCATGCCAGCAAGACGAACGGGCCGTCGTCCCCGGAAAGCTTCGGCCCGTGGGGTTATTCGCGCGATGGCCACTTTCGTTACCGGTCAAAAATCGCGTTGATGAGGGCTGGCGCCAACACAAAAGTCGTTTAATTACAAAATCGCGAAAGATTCTTGCGCCGAGCTGAGACAGCCATGCCCCTGAAAGCCGACCTCGACGCCATCGACTGGAAGATCCTGCGCGAGTTGCAGGCGGATGGGCGCATGACCAATGTCGAGCTCTCGAACCGGGTCGGCATTTCGGCGCCGCCCTGCCTGCGCCGGGTCAAGCGGCTGGAGGAAACCGGCATCATCCGCGGCTATCGCGCGCTGCTCAATGCCCCGGCGCTTGGCCTCGACGTCGTTGCCTTCTGCCTGGTCGGGCTGCACCATCAGGCCGATGCCGAGCTTCGTACCTTTGCCGAGCGCACGCGCGGCTGGCCGATCGTGCGCGATGCCTGGATGGTGTCGGGCGAATCCGATTTCCTGCTGCACTGCGTGGCAAGCGACCTCGGCGCCTTCCAGACCTTTGTCATCGAGGAACTGACCTCGACACCGAATGTGGACACGGTGCGCACCGCGCTCACCATCCGACGGGTCAAGGATGAAGGGCTGGTCTCGTTCGAGCGATCGTGAGGCCAGGCGACCGCCTGCGCGCCTGCCCCCGCGAATTCCTGGCCTTCGCCACATCGGCGCCGCGTTGGTGTTCGACAGACGCTCATGTACAAGGCTGGATCGCTCCGCCGACCTTCGCTGCGTGGTTGGTTTCTCAAGCAATTCCTGGAAAAATGTGTCACGGTTTTCCGCCCGGGACTGCGTAAGAACAGATAGCGCAAGCAGCGTTGTTCCGAGACGATCCGCCATGGAAGGGGACCATGACTCGATTTGCAAGCCCGGTCTCGGCGCTTATCATCTGCATGGACGAGGCCGATATGATCGGCCCGTGCCTGGAAAGCATCGATTTCTGCGCCGAGATCATCATCGTCGATTCCGGTTCGACGGACGGCACCGTCGAATGCGTGCAAAGCTATATCGCCAAGGGCTACCCGATAACGCTGCTGCACAATGACTGGCCGGGTTTTCCCCGTCAGCGGCAATTCGCGCTCGATCATGCCAATCAGCCCTGGTGTCTTTCCATCGATCCTGACGAGCGCGTCGACGACCGGCTGCGGCAGTCGATCGTGGCCATCACGCAATCGACCAACGGCAAGATCCGCGGCTGGTACATCCGCCGCCGAGACTGGCTGAAGGGCTACGGCTATGCGCACCGATTGGTGCTGCACAACAGGCTGATGCGGCTTTTCCGCCGCGAAGGCGCCATCATGGATCTCATCGCGCGGGTGCATGAATCCTTCGGAGTGCCGGGCGAAACCGGCACGATCGAGGACGGTTTCCTGCTGCATCGCCGCGAAATATCGGTCGAGGACGATCTTGCCCGGACCAACGCCTATTCCAGCCTGAAGGCCGTCACGCTGGTCGAGAAGGGCAAGAAGCCCGGCCTGGTGCGGCTGGTGCTGTCACCGCTTGGCAACTTCCTCAAATTCTACCTGGCCAAGCGCTACTTCCTGTGCGGCCGGCACGGTTTCGTCTACTCGATGTCGGTGATGATCTATTCCTTCGCCACCGAGGCCAAGCTCTACGAAGCCTCGGAACGCCACGATCCTGTGTAAAGCGGCACGGTGCGCATGGCTTTGACCATCCGCTGCGTTAAGACAGGGCCTTGTGGCGCTCGTCGGATGAACCTTAGGCCCTCCCAAGCTCAGCAACTGCATCGCAAAGCCTCCGATGATCATTGCCAGTCATCAGCTTCCGGGCGACAAAACTGCCGTCACCGGTCTTTCGATTGACCCTGCCGCCAACCAGCCAACCCTCGTGCAGCCCGGCCCGCCGTCCGGCTTCCATATCGTCGGCTTTGTCGCCAACGATGATGGATCGGCTTGTGTCCAGGTCCAACAGATCGCGAGCGCGCAGCAGCATGCCTGGACTAGGCTTGCGCATAGGATGATCGCCTATTGCCAGTTCACCCGTACCGCTCGAGTGGTAGGCACAGGCCAGCACAAGGTCGACCCGGCAATCGTGCGCCTCGAGCAGTGCCAGCAGCCGCGCATTGACCGCAGCGAATTCCGGCCAGCCGAAATAGCCCCGAGCGATACCGGACTGGTTGGACACGATGATGGCAGGAAGGTTACTAAGATTGGCCGTTCGGATCACTGGCAGCATCTCGGGCCGCAGGACTATTTGTGCCGGATCGCTTGGATAGCTGGTATCGACATTGATGGTGCCGTCGCGGTCGAGAAAAAGCGCCGGTCGACCGGCCGAAAAGGCTCTGCCTCCAATCCGCTCGACCCACAGGCCTGGCTCCGCGAGCGGATAGACTGAACCGCCGTCAGCCATTGCTGAGGCGGGCTTCCACCACCTCGCAAAGATGATGGTAGAGGCACAGATGCCCCTGCTGGATGATCGGCGTCGAGGTCGAGGGCACGTTGAGCAGGATGTCGCACAGCGGCTTGAGCTTGCCGCCCGTGTCGCCGGTCAGGCCGATCACCGTCATATCCATCATCCGCGCCTGTTCGGCGGCGGCGAGGATGCTCGGCGAATTGCCGCTGGTCGAGATCGCCAGCAGCACGCCACCGGCCGAGCCATGCGCCTCGACCTGGCGCGAGAACACCGTGTCGAAACCGTAATCATTGCCCCAGGCGGTCAGCACCGCCGCATTGGCCGGCAGCGCGATGACATTGTAGGCCTTGCGCTCCTTGAGGAAGCGGCCGACCAGTTCGCCGGCGATGTGGATGGCATCGCTGGCCGAGCCGCCATTGCCGGCGATCAGAAATGCCTTGCCCGATGAAAGCGCCGTCACCACGGCGCTCACCGCGCGCTCCATCTCACTCGTCAGGTCACGCTCGACCATGGCCGTAATGGCGGCCGCCGAGCGGACCAGATAATCGTTCAAGTCCGACATGAAACCCTCAATTTGCCGAGCCGCCGGCGCGCATCTTGCCGATAGTGTTGGTGGTGCTCTTGCCGGCGACGAGATCGACCAGCACGACGCGCCCGCCGGCCTTCCGCACCACATCGGCGCCGACCACGGTGTCGATCGTGTAGTCCGCGCCCTTGACCAGAATGTCGGGAAGGAGCGCCTCGATCAGCGCCAGCGGCGTATCCTCGTCGAACACCACGACGGCGTCGACCGAGGCAAGGGCCGCGAGCACGCAAGCGCGGTCATGCTGGTCGTTGACCGGGCGGCCCGGTCCTTTCAGCCGCCGCACCGAGGCGTCGCTGTTGAGGCCGAGCACCAGCCGATCGCATTGGCTTCGCGCCGCGTGCAGCAGGCTGACATGGCCGGCATGCAGGATGTCGAAACAGCCATTGGTGAAGCCGACGCTCAGACCCTCATCTTTCCAGACCGCCACCATGCGCGCGGCCGATGTGGCATCGAGGATGGCATCCTTGTGGGCCGTCGGTCCATGCGAGCGGAACAGCGCGCCGGTGAGTTCCTCGACTGTCAGCCGCGCGGTGCCGCGCTTGCCCACCACGACGCCGCCGGCGGCATTGGCAATCGAGGCCGCGGCGACAGGATCGGCACCGGCGGCAAGCGCCAGCGCGAAGGTCGCGATCACCGTGTCGCCCGCCCCCGAAACGTCGAACACCTCCCGCGCCTGGGTGGCGATGTGGCGCGCTTCATCGGGCCCGACCACGCTCATTCCCTTTTCGCTGCGGGTCGCCACCACGAAGTCGAAGCCATGCGCCGAGATCAGCTGGCGGGCGGCGGCGACAATCTCGTCATCGGCGAACACCGCATGGCCGACGGCCTCGCTAAGCTCCTTGCGGTTCGGCGTGATCGCGGTCGCCCCGGCATAGCGCGCATAGTCGCGGCCCTTGGGATCAACCAGCACCGGCTTGCCGGCCTCGTGGCAGATGGCGATCAGTTCGGCGGCGACGCCGTCAAGCAGGATGCCCTTGCCGTAGTCGGACAGGATGACGATGTCGGCCTTCGCGAGTGCCGCGCGGAAATGCCGGATCAGCTCCGCCCGCTCCGCCTCGTCCAGCGGCTTGATCTCTTCCTCGTCGAAGCGCAGCACCTGCTGGTTGAGCGCGCTGAAGCGGCTCTTGGACGAGGTCATGCGGCCGCGTTGCTGCGCCAGACCTGTCGTGTCGGCGCCGAGTTCGCCAAGCATCCGCACCAGGGTGTCGCCGGCTGTGTCGGTGCCGATCACCGAGACCGGAACGGCACGCGCGCCAAGCGACACGATATTGGCCACGACGTTGCCGGCGCCGCCCATGGCGGAGGTCTCGCCGCGCCCGTGCAGCACCGGGATCGGCGCCTCCGGCGAAATCCGCTCGATGACGCCATTGACGAAGCGGTCGAGGATGATGTCGCCGACCACCAGCACGGCGACGTCGCCAAAGCGCGCAATAGCGCGGTGCAGTGGTTCGGGAGAAGGCGGATTGTGCTTGATCATGTCACTGGCAGCGCGCTGGGAAAACCGTCTCTGGACTATATGGGGTCGGTTGGCGGGACCGATCGTTCGTGCCTGCCGATATACCGCAATTCGAGCCAGTGCAACGGCGGCGCCGCGTCAGCTCTTCTGCAGGGCAACGTGGACGCCGAGCCCGACCAGCACCACGCCGCCGGCCCGCTGCATCAGCCGCTGCGCCCGGCTCGAACGCCGCAACCGGCCGATCACGAGACCAGCCAGGAAGACGCAGACGATGTCGGCCGAGGAGAACATCAGGTTGACGATGGTGCCGAGCACGACGAATTGCAGCCAGACCGGAGACGCCGCCGAGGCATCTATGAACTGCGGCAGGAACGCCATGAAGAAGATCGCGGTCTTGGGATTGAGCACCTCGACGGTGATGCTCTCGAAGAAGGCGCGGCGCGCCGACTTGCGCTCGATGACGGGCAACGCCGCGTCACCCTCCCCGCGCTTGCGAAACAGCGAGACACCGAGCCAGATCAGGTAAAGCGCACCGACCAGCTTGACCGCCATGTAAAGCGGCGGCACGGCGTGGAACAGCACCGACAGGCCGGCAGCAGCGGCAAAGACGTGCACATAGCCGCCCAGATGAATGCCGAGCGCCGCCGTCAGTCCCGACCAGCGTCCGCGCGCCATGGTCTGCGCGGCTGCGTAGAGCATGGCCGGACCGGGAATGTAGGCGAAGATCGCCGTGGTGGCGAAAAACGCGATGAGCAGTTCGGTCGACGGCATTCTGTTGTCCCTTATGATCCTGCCCTGTCCGATTGCAGACCTTTCAGTCAGCCCGTGGGATGGCTTTGGATTGGCCTGCGCGAACAGCCGCAATGAAAGCCGATATGACTTTTTTGTGGAACGACGGACTGAATGCGCCGATACGCGCACCCGGTTCGAAATAGGCCGACGATTCCAGAATATCGTGGTTGTACTCGTCGACTATGACCCAAAGGGGGATAGGGTCAAGGCCGGCGCGGCGGCATTCAATTTCCGGAACGCCAACGGTGATGCGATCACGGCCCGGCTGCGTGGAGGTGATGGCAAGGATGAAAAGGTTCGTGCCTCCGGCTTTTCCGGGAAGAACGGCGACAAAGGCGACGGGCCTCGTCTTGCGGCCTTCGGTCTGGCCGTCTCCATGTTGGCGATGCCACAGATATGGATATCGCCAGACGTCCGCGGCGACCGGTTTAGTCACCGTTCAGTTCCGCGGCGTACCCCTCCAGCATCTCGACATGTTCCAGCGGTGCATCCTCCGCCGCGTAGGCACGACGGCTATCGGTGCCGAAGCGCGCTTCGTAGGTCTCGATGCTCATCAGGACGTATCTCGGCTTGTTGTGGCGAGTGATGGAGACCGGCTGCTGGCTGGCAGCCGCGAGCACGTCGCCGAGATTCTGTTTCAGATCAGTCGATGGGTAGTGTTTCATTGGACACTCCGTTTTGCCCATAATAGACAAAATGGACAAAACAGACAAGCCTGAACGGGCGAGCCCGAGCGACCGCCTGCTTTGTCGACAGCCCGGCTGGCCTCCCTTATAAGGACCGGAATCGCAAGCAACCAGAGGCCTCCATGATCATCGTCACGGGCGGCGCCGGCATGATCGGCTCGAACATCGTCGCCGCGCTCAACGCCGAAGGCCATGACGACATCGTCGTCGTCGACGACCTCACCGACGGCCACAAGATCGCCAACCTCGCCGATCTCAAAATCGCCGACTACCTCGACAAGGACGATTTCCTGCCCCGCATCGAGGCCGGATCGCTCGGCCGCATCGAGGCCGTCTTCCACCAGGGCGCCTGCTCGACCACCACCGAATGGAACGGCAAGTTCATGATGGAGGTCAACTACGCCTATTCGAAGCGGCTGCTGCATGCCTGCCAGACGCTGCGCGTGCCCTTCCTCTACGCCTCTTCCGCGTCCGTCTATGGCGGCGGTTCCGAATTTCGCGAGGAGCCGGCGCTGGAGCGGCCGCTCAACGTCTATGCCTATTCGAAGAAACTGTTCGACGACTATGTCAGGCGCACCGCCTTCGACACTGACCATTCGCAGGTCGCGGGCCTGCGCTACTTCAACGTCTATGGCCCACGCGAGGCGCACAAGGGCGCCATGGCCTCGGTCGCCTTCCATCTGTTCAACCAGGTCGAGCGCGGCGAGAACCCGAAACTGTTCGGCGCCTATGGTGGCTTCGGACCGGGCGAGCAGAGCCGCGACTTCATCCATGTCGGCGACGTCGCCGACGTCAATCTGTGGCTGTGGAAGCGCGGCTCGAGCGGCATCTTTAACTGCGGCACCGGCCGCGCCCAGCCGTTTCGTGCCATCGCCGAAACCGTGATCGACACGCTGGGCAAGGGCGAGATCGAGTTCATCGAATTCCCCGACCACCTCAAGGGCAGCTACCAGAGCTTTACGCAAGCTGATATGTCCGGTCTGCGCGCGGCCGGTTATAACGGTCAATTCCGGAGCGTCGAAACTGGCGTCAGAGACTATGTCGAATGGCTGAAAGCCCAACGATCCTCGTGATCGGCCCACGCTGGGTGGGCGATATGGTGATGGCGCAGTGCCTGTTCTCGGCGCTGAAGGAGCTCCATCCCAACGCCGTGATCGATGTGCTGGCGCCCGCCTGGGCCGCCCCGCTGGTCAAGCGCATGCCTGAAATACGCCAGCAGATCGACTTTCCGCTGAAGCCCGGCGCGCTCGAATTCACCCATCGCCGCCGTTTCGGCCGCCTGCTGCGCGGCCGCTACGACATGGCTTATATCCTGCCGGGCAGCTGGAAATCGGCGCTGATCCCGTTCTTTGCCCGCATTCCACGCCGTTTCGGCCATTTGCGTGAAATGCGCTATGGGCTGCTGACCGACATCGTGCCGCTGCCCGATGCCGTGAAACGGCGCACCGCGCAGGCCTATTTCGGCCTCGCCCAGGGCGGCACTTTCCGCGCGCCCCAGCTGACCGTGGATGCGCAAAACCAGGCTGTCCTGCTCGAGCGTTTCGGGCTGACGCCGCAAAAATTCGTGGCCCTCATGCCCGGCGCCGAGTTCGGCCCGGCCAAGCGCTGGCCGAGCGAAAGCTATGCCGGCCTTGCCCGCGAGTTCATGGGCAAGGGCTTGAAAGTCGCGCTGTTCGGATCGAAGAACGACCGCGACGTGACGGCGGAGATCGCGGCCCTCGCGCCTGGCGTCGTCGACCTCGCCGGCCAGACGCGGCTGGAGGACGCCATCGATCTGATCGCCGCCGCTAGGCTGGCTGTCTCTAACGACAGCGGACTGATGCATGTCGCCGCGGCTGTCGGCACGCCGATCGTTGCCGTCTATGGTTCGACCTCACCTGAAAACACGCCGCCGCTGGCGGAGCGCCGCGAACTGGTCTGGCTAGGCCTGTCCTGCTCGCCCTGCCACCGCAAGGTCTGCCCGCTCGGTCACCTCAATTGCCTGAAGACGTTGGAAGTCGGGCGGGTCGCGGCGGCGGCCGACCGGCTGCTGGAACTTCCGGCCACGGCATGAAGGTCCTCATCGTCAAGACGTCGTCGATGGGCGATGTCATCCACACGTTCCCGGCTGTCGAGGATGCCAGCCTCGTCAGGCCGGACATATCCTTCGACTGGTGCGTCGAAGAGGCGTTCGCCGGCATCGTGGCGCTGCATCCGGCGATCGGCAGGATCCATACGGTCGCCATCCGGCGCTGGCGCAAGGCGTTGTTCAATGGCGGCACCTGGCGCGAAGCGGCCGCCCTGCGCCGCACCTTGCGCGCATGCCGCTATGACTTGGTCATCGATGCACAGGGCCTGCTGAAATCGGCGCTTGTGGCCCGGCAGGCCAGTACGCCGATTGCCGGCTTCGACCGGTCGAGCGCGCGAGAGCCTTCGGCCACGCTGTTCTATGACGTCACCTATAATGTGCCGCGTGACCTGCACGCCATCGAGCGGACAAGGCGGTTGTTCGGACTGGCGCTTGGCTACCAACCCGATCTTGCGACGCTCAATTCCGGCATTGTGCCCCCGGCTGGCACCATCGCCACTATCAGAGGCAAGACCGCCTTCCTGCTGCACGGCACCAGCCGAGAGGACAAGAAATGGCCGGTCGTGGACTGGATCGGAACCGCCCGGCTGCTGGTCGAACGAGGCATGACGCCGGTCACCACCTGGTCGAATGAGCGCGAGAAGATGGTGGCCGAAGCGATCGCCAAGGCCGTGCCACCCACGATGGTCGTGCCAAAATCACCACTCGCCGACATCGCCGGCGTCCTCGGCCGCTCGACGCTGGTCATCGGTGCGGACACCGGGCTGACCCATCTAGCCAGCGGCTTCGGACTGCCGACAGTCGCGGTGTTCCTGGCGACGGAGCCGGGGCTGACGGGGCCGCGCGGACCCTACGCGTCAACGCTGCTGGCCGCCCCCGGCGGTCGTGTTGCGCCAGCGGAAGTGATAGCGGAGGCGGAGAGATTGATGGAGCTTAGCCAGGCAAATATCGGCGAAGATTGATTTTTCGGTCGAATCAATCGAAAAGGTCGGCGCAGCCCCTCATCCGCCTGCCGGCACCTTCTCCCCGTATAGT
>NZ_VFVC01000057.1:0-30012 GCF_006441575.1 Mesorhizobium sp. B2-4-12 | reverse complement strand
GCCAGCCATGAATCAAACTCCTGCTCTTGTGACAGAAGCCAAACAAAATGAAGCTTACTTTTGTTCCAGGGGACTAGGGCCAAGACTCATAATTGTGGCGCGAGCGCTGCAGCGCTGTCATCAGTCTCTGCAACATTGCGCTTGAATGGTTGTGAGGCGATCAGGGGGCGACCCTGACCGGGTTCGGATTCGCACCGAAACGGGTTACCCCGACTATCTAAGCCCGAAATGCCGCTGCGGGCCCTACAGGAGCGACCTGTCCTTCCGCACTGAGCGTCGACATCACGCCAGACTACTGTTTGCCCTTGATCCCACAATTTTGCAAGTAGTTCGGGTTCGGCGTTAGAGCCAATAGCTGACTGTCGCTGCGATGCAGACCGCAGCGAGGAAGTTGGTAGCCAATCGATCGTATCGAGTGGCGATGCGGCGGAAGTCCTTGAGCCTGCAGAACATGCGCTCGATGGCGTTGCGGTCGCGGTAGAGGTAGGGCGAGAAGCAGTTCTTCCACTTCCTGTTTGCCTTCGGTGGAATATTGGCGAAAGCGCCGCGCTGCTTGACCTGGCGACGAATTGCGTCGCTATCGTAGCCCTTGTCGGCGTTCAGCAGGGTTGTCGTCGGCATCTGATCGATCAGCACTTCGCCCGCCTTGCAGTCGGCGACGTTGCCGCCGGTCAAAAGGAAGGCGACAGGCCTGCACATTCCATCAGTCAGGGCGTGGATCTTGGTGGTGCGCCCGCCGCGTGATCTGCCAATGGCCTGGTTGAGTTCCCCCTTTTTCCGCCCGCCGCACTGCGATGGGCACGAACAGCCGAGGAATCGATAAGCAGTTGTGCCGGTGGCCCACCAGCACTGGCCAAGGCTTGGAATATGCCGGTCCAAATGCCTTGTTAGCCCAGCGATGGAAGCGATTGTAGAGCGTCTTCCTCGGACCGTAGGCGGCAGGTGCGTCCACCCAGCGTCCACCGCTCTTGATGACGTGGATGATGCCGCTGATAACCCGCCGGTCATCCACGCGAGCCTTGCCCCGCGTGTCAGTCGGGAGATGCGGCTTGAGCTTCGAGAATTGTTCGCCCGTCAGCCAGAAATAGTCCCGATCCATCGAAGCCTCCAGTTGGTGACCTTGAATCACGTCAGCCGCATCAATGAAAGCGATTTATGGGTCCGGACCCTAGCAGGCGATACTGTCGCTGCGCACCAACAATTCTCAATCCGACGTGGTGTTCGCCAACGGCGTCGAACATCCGCACGGGGCTACGGATGTCCTGGGATAGGAACGATTGCGGTTGCTGTTTGGTGCCGTCGGTTTTGGGCGTGAATGCATTCATTCACCCGCAAAGTCGGGCAGAACTTCAATCTCGTCATGGACGAGACCCACGGCCAAGCTGAACTGGCCCCAAAATGCCAAACTGTAGAATGCCAGGCCGACAAGCAGAGACATTGGAATTTGCCAGACCGGCATTCCCGTCTGCCGGGCATGCCGTACGACGCGCCGTGTTGTACGCCACGACATGGTCTGCCACCGGCTGAGCGACTTTGCGATCCGGCGGCCACGATGGGAACTCCCCAGTTCTCTAAATTTCCGGTCGGCATCGCGGCCGGTCACCAATGCGCGCCAGCGGAAGAATCGCCAGCCGCGCGGCGGGTGATGATAGACGCGTGCATTGGCGCTGACGAGCTTGTGGCCGTCGCGCTCAAGCGCACGCATCAGGAGCGTACAGGAAACCTTGAAACCATTGTTTTCGGGAAAGGGGTGATTGGCAATCCAGTCACGGCGAAAAGCCACATTGTTGGCGTTTATCGCCCGTTTCGAAGCAAAACGCGTGTCCTTTTGCGCCATTGGGAAAAACCAGATCAGCGCAAACGTTCTCGACATGAAGTCGTCGTAGTAAAGGTAGGTGTAACCATTTACGGCGACGGTCGCTGGATCTTGAAATGGACCGAGCATGGCCGAGAGCCATCCAGATTCCACGACCGTATCAGAGTCTGTAAAAATGACGACATCGCCGTCGGTTGCTGGAATGCCGTTGTTCTTAAGATCGTAGTACCGTCCGCCTGGGCATGCGGCGAAGATCAAGTCGGCAACCTGCTCGAGCTGCGATGCTGCGGATGCGATATTGCTTCTCAGCAAAAGTGTATCCGCCTCGTCTCCGCCATGGGAGATAACGATCTGGGGCCTAGCAAAACCCAGCGAAGAAACAGCGCCGATTTCGCGCGCCAACGCAGTCAGCCCGACGCTGACCTCTTCGAGGTCGACCGACCTGGCGTTCTCCATTTCCAGGACCAGGGAATAGCTCGGGGAATTTAGCGGCACGTTCCAAGAGATCCCATTACGGCGTCAAGAATTCAAGCAACCTCTTAGGAGCACGAAGAAATCCAGATATCAACCATTATCGTTTCAGCAAAAATATTGCCTGCTGGCCGAAGAAATTCCAGAACCACCAGGGCATCGACAGGCCGATCCTCTGGCCGTTGGCGTCGAGCGCGGTTGCCTTTTCCACCGTCGCGCCCAGTTCCTCGCACAGATTGACGAAGTCGCGGATGGTGCAGAAATGGATGTTGGGCGTGTCGTACCAGGAATAGGGCAGGTCCTTGGTCACCGGCATGCGGCCCTTGACGAACAGCGACAGGCGCACCCGCCAGTGGCCGAAATTGGGGAAGGAGACGATCGCCCGGTTGCCGATCCTGAGCAGTTCGTCGAGCACCAGCTTCGGGTTACGGGTGGCCTGCAGGGTCTGCGACAGGACGACGAAATCAAAACCCTTGTCGGGATAGAATTCGAGATCCTTGTCGGCATCGCCCTGGATGACGGAGAGGCCGCGTGCCACGCATTCGTTGACACCACGCTGCGACAGTTCCAGTCCGCGGCCGTCGATCTGTTTGGTCTCCTGCAGGAGTTCGAGCAGCGAGCCGTCGCCGGAGCCGACATCGAGCACCCGCGATTGCGGGGGAATGAGATTCGCGACGACCTCGAGGTCAACGCGCTGCGTACCGTTGACAGTCATGGATTGAGCCCTCTGGCGCGCGCCGCCGAGCCGATGAAGCCGTTGATGGCCGCGAACAGTTCCGGCTCGTCGAGCAGGAAGGCGTCATGGCCGCGATCGGTCTCGATCTCGACGAAGGACACCGAGGCGCCGGCGGCGTTGAGCGCGTGCACGATGGAGCGGCTTTCCTCGGTCGGAAACAGCCAGTCTGACGTGAAGGACACCAGGCAGAAGCGGGTCTTGGTGCCTGCGAAGGCGTCCGCCAGCCTGCCGCCATGGTCGGCGGCAATATCGAAATAATCCATCGACCGGGTCATGTAGAGATAGGAATTGGCATCGAAGCGGTCGACGAAGGTCATGCCCTGGTGGCGCAAATAGCTTTCGATCTGGAAGTCGGCATCGAAGCCGAAGGTCAACGCTTCGCGGTCCTGCAGGTTGCGGCCGAATTTTCGGTGCAGGGCGGCTTCCGACAGATAGGTGATGTGGGCGGCCATGCGCGCCACCGCCAGCCCCTTTTCCGGGCGCTTGCCATAGTCGAAATATTTGCCGCCATGCCACTCCGGATCGGCCATGACGGCCTGGCGGCCAACCTCGTGAAAGGCGATGTTCTGTGAGGAATGGCGGGCGCCGGTGGCGATCGGCAGCGCTGCAAAGACGCGCTCTGGATAGCTCGACGCCCATTCCAGCACCTGCATGCCGCCCATCGAGCCGCCGAGCACGCAGAACAGTTTCTCGATGCCGAAATGGTCGATCAGCATCTGCTGCGCACGCACCATGTCGCGAATGGTGATGACAGGCAGGTCGAGCCCATAGGGTTTCCCGGTGGCGGGATTGGTCGAAGCCGGGCCGGTGGAGCCCAGACAGCCGCCGATGACGTTGGAACAGATGACGAAGAAGCGATTGGTGTCGATGATCTTGCCGGGGCCGATCAGCACTTCCCACCAGCCAGGCTTGCCGGTCACCGGATTGGTATTGGCGACATGCTGGTCACCGGTCAGCGCGTGGCAGACGAGGATGGCATTGGAGTGGGCATCGTTCAGCGTGCCATAGGTCTGATAGGCGATCTGGAACGGCGACAGCAGCGTGCCGGCGTCGAGCTTGAGCGGCTTGTCGGGCCCGAAACGCAACACCGGGCTCGACGGCTGGTCGGCCTCGTTGTTGGTCTTTCCTGCGCGCTGAGCGGCCATCACGTCTCTCTTGCTGCACCGAGCCCTGGCGCGGATCGCTGCCGATCCGCGCGCCGCCGATGCGTTCGTCCGGCCGGTCACGGACAACAAAAAACCGGCATTGCCTTCGCAAGCCGGTTACGTCACGCAAACGGCCCTTTAGCGAGTTGTTTAACGTGGCTGCAAGCCGACCGGCCAAATCACCACGGAAGTTCGCTGCTGTTCTAGAACTCGCCCGCCTTGCCGTCAATGCCGGCCGCTGGCCCCACTGCCGCCTCTCGACATTGCGGGCCACGACTTGTATTTCCGCTGCGGCCTTCCGATGAAGGCATTTTCGACGGATTTTGCAAAAAATGAACCAGACACCGGATCAGGCACGTCCAACACCGCGCGCGGGCATCATGGACATAGATGCCTATGTGCCCGGCAAGAGCACGGCACCCGCCGGTGTCGCCAAAGTCCACAAGCTGTCGTCGAACGAGAACCCGCTCGGTCCGTCGCCAAAGGCGATCGAGGCCGCGCGTGAGGTTGCCGCCAGGCTCGACATCTACCCCGATGGCACCGCGAGGCGGCTGCGCGAGGCGATCGCCGAGGTGCATGGGCTCAACCCCCAGAACATCATCTGTTCCAACGGCTCCGACGAGATCCTCGGCCTGCTGGCGCAGACCTATCTGGCGCCAGGCGACGAGGCCATTTTCACCGAACATGCCTTCATGGTCTATAAGATCTACATCCAATCGGCCGGCGCCACGCCTGTCGTGGTCAAGGAGACCGACGAGCGCGCCGACATCGACGCGATATTGGCCGCCGTCACGCCGCGTACCAAAATCGTGTTCCTCGCCAATCCCAACAACCCGACCGGCACCTATGTGCCATTCCAGGAGGTGCGCCGCCTGCATGCCAGCCTGCCAAGGCATGTGCTTCTGGTACTCGACGCAGCCTATGCCGAATATGTCCGCCGCAACGATTATGAAGCCGGCATCGAACTGGTCGGCAGCGCCGAGAACGTGGTGATGACCCGCACTTTCTCCAAGATCGGCCTGGGCGGGGCGCGGATCGGCTGGATGTATGGGCCCATGCACATCGTCGACGCCATCAATCGCGTGCGCGGTCCCTTCAACGTCAACGCCACCGCGATCGAGGCTGGCATCGCCGCGATCCGTGACCGTGCCCATGTCGAGCGCAGCGTCGCGCATAACGAGACCTGGCTCACCTGGCTGACCGAAGAGATAACCGGTGTTGGGCTGCGCGTGACGCCTAGCGTCGGCAATTTCATCCTCATTCATTTCCCGGACGACCAGAAGCATTCCGCGGCGGCGGCCGACGACTACCTGACAGCTCGCGGCTATATATTGCGGCGCGTTTCCGGCTACGGCTTCCCCAATGCGCTGCGCATGACCGTCGGCACCGAAGAGGCCAATCGCGGCGTCGTCGCCGCGCTCACGACATTCCTGAAAAGCTAGAGCACCATGACATCACCGATGTTTGAGAAGATCGCGCTGGTCGGCATCGGCCTGATAGGCTCGTCGCTGGCCCGCGTCATCCGCCGCGAGGGGCTGGCTCGCCATGTCGCCATCTCGACGCGCAGCGCCGCCACGCTCAAGCGGGCCGAGGAACTGGGCCTCGGCGATTCCTACACCACCGACGCGAAAGAAGCGGTCCGCGACGCCGACCTGGTCATCGTCTCGGTGCCGGTCGGCTCGTCCGGCGCGGTGGCGCAGGAAATCGCACCGGCCCTGAAGGCGGGTGCGATCCTCACCGATGTCGGCTCGACCAAGGCCTCCGTCATCGCGCAGATGCAGCCCCATGTCCCTGACAGCGTCCATTTCATTCCCGGCCATCCGTTGGCGGGTACCGAAAAATCCGGGCCGGATGCCGGTTTTGCCGACCTGTTCGACAATCGCTGGTGCATATTCACGCCCCTGCCGGGCACCGATCCGGATGCGCTGGAACGGCTGTCGGAATTCTGGCGCCGTTGCGGCGCCAACATCGACACGATGGACCCGCAGCATCACGACATGACACTGGCCATCGTTTCGCATTTGCCGCACATCATCGCCTACAACATCGTCGGCACCGCCGACGATCTGGAATCGGTGACCAAGACGGAAGTGATCAAATATTCCGCCTCCGGCTTTCGCGACTTCACGCGTCTGGCCGCCTCCGACCCGACCATGTGGCGGGACGTGTGCCTCCACAACAAGGACGCCATCCTCGAAATGCTGGCGCGGTTCTCGGAAGATCTGGCGTTCCTGCAGCGGGCGATCCGCTGGGGCGACGGCGACAAGCTGTTCGACCTGTTCACCCGTACCCGTGCCGTGCGCCGCTCGATCATCGAGGCCGGCCAGGATATCGACGCCCCCGACTTCGGCCGCCAGGCGGTCGAACATCCGGCGAAGGGATAAGCTGGTCCTAGCTAAGCGGCTAAACAGGAACCTTCGCTTTAGCTCGTTAGACTATCCTTGGCGCGGACCATCAACGCAAGCTCCTATCGATCCGCTCTTAGCTAGCCCCATAGCCCAGCCCAAGGTTTGATGTGTGCCCACCATTCGGCGGGCGTAACGACGCGAATGGGGAGTTGGTGTAGGTACTCACGCTTGCGCACAATGGTGCGCCGATCGCAGGTGCAGAATACGTCGCAGTCCAAGCCAATTGCGTTGCCGATTAGCTCCCGGTCGGATGGGTCTGACAGCGCAGCCGTGAACGGCGCGTCAAGAAGCCGCCGTCCTAAAGTCGCGGCATAGGCGCTTTCTTCCGAAGACGGATGGACGAGCCCGCAGGCATAATCCAATAGCCGTTCCCGCACACCCGTGTCCGGTGTCTCGCCGATTTCTTCAATGGTCTTGTGCGACGCGACGATCTCCCAAGGAGCCCGGCCACCGATGTGGAACACGTGCATCAGCGCCTCAATGTCATGCGCGCGGGTCTGGTCAAGCCCTTCGGGCAACCAAGTTTGTTCGAAGATATGCCCGCTATACTTCACCATGAGATTCACGACGTTTGTGTCAAGAAATACACGGCGCGGAATGGCCTCGAAAGGATACTGTTCGCAGTCAAAACTATGCTGCGCTTGGCTGTGATACAATATCCACTTGCCGCGTGTGGCATCCCAATATTCGAGACCCATATGTGACCTCCAAGGGGCCGCCAGCAACATAGCCTCGAATCACTGCGTCAGAATAACCCAAGAAACGGCAATGAGCGGGCATTATCTCTTTCGATGACCCGGGGGCACATGTAAACTGCTGTAACGAATTTAGGAGCTAGTTGGCAGGCCACGTCGCCGCGACCATGGCCACCGTTTCTGCCCGGCCCGGTGCGCCCAGCCGGCCGCCAAAGCGCTGGCATTTGAGCGCGGCGGCGGCACTGGCAAAGCGCAGGGCGTTCTCTATCGGCATGGCTTCCGCAAGTCCCACCGCAAAGGCGCCGTGAAAAACGTCGCCGGCTGCCAGCGTGTCCACCACTTTGACCTTTGGCGTTGCGACGTGGCGAACAATTCGGGCCGAGCGGTCGAACCACCAGGTGCCTTCCGCGCCGCCGGTGACGGCGACAAAAGCATCGGTACGCGAGGCCAATTCGGCGCAAGCGGTTTCAGGAGCGAGCGCGTGGCGGCAGACGATGCGCGCCGCCGGTTCGGAGGCGACGATATGCGAAGCCAGCGGCAGCATCTGCTCCAGCACCGCCAGCGGCGCGGTATCGGCGTCGAGAATTGCCGGGAGGCCGGCAGCGCGCGCCGCCTTGAGGGCAAGTGCCGCGGCTCCAGGCCAGCGCACATCGGCGAGCACGGCATCGAACGTCGTGACGTCCGCGAACGGCAAGGCCAATGGATCGGCCTGGGCCCGGCTGTCATAGAACGGCACGATGATGCGCTCGCCATGCGCGTCGACGAGGATCGAGGCCAGTGCCGAGCGGGCGCCCCTGACACGGCGCACATGGCTGCAATCAACCCCTTCCGCCGCGATCCCGGCAATCAGCTGATCGCCGATCGGATCGTCGCCGGTGCTCGCCCACAACGACACCTCGGCGCCAAGGCGCTGCGCGGCACAGGCAGCGCTCGTGGCCATGCCGGAGGCGATCTGGACGCCATCCGAAGCGATGAACTTTCCCTGATGCGCGGGCAGCGCCTCGACATGCAGGATCGTGTCCAGCGTCAGAGCGCCGACACTCAGGAGCTTCACGGGTCTTGCCATCGAAGCTATTGCACCGGCTTGATCTTGCCGAGCGGGATGAAGCCGAGAGCGGCCTTGCCCTTGACCACCTTCAGCGGCATCGACGGTTCCTTGCCGAGCAGAGCGAGAGCGGCAAAGCCCTGTTCGATGGCGTTCTTCTGTTCGGGTATCGCGCCGGCAAGAATTGTCGCCACGGCTTTCGGATCCTTGATCCTGATCATCAGATCGGCGTCAACCAGGCCTTCGGCATCCACCGACAGCGGCCCCGACACGGTAACCCGCGCCGTGCCTGACGACAGATCGAGGTTGCGGATCTCGACCCTCTGGCCGCGCAGGCTCTTCACCTGCGTTCCGATCAGCGCGACACCATTCTTCAGCGTGGCGTCGCCGCTGGCATCGAGCGCCGGCAGCACGCGCCCGCCAATCGCGTCGGGGTCGATCTCGAGATCGGTGAAGCTGCCGACATAGTCGACGTCCTGACCGTTCGGCTGCAGCTGGCCTGAGGCCTTGCCGGCGCTGAACAGTTCCACCGGATCGGTGTCGTCGGCCGGATCGGTTTGACCGGACAGGCCCTCCGCCTGCAATGCGACGCGCCGTGGCAGCGGCCATGACAGTTTGACGTTGGCCTGCAGATTGTCCCAGTCGATCCATAGCGGCACCATGCCGGGGACAGAGGTCCTGAGCGGACCGCGCAGATCGGCGGTCGGCGACAGGGGCTGGATGATCTGCGCGGCCGCATTGAAGGAGCCAGACGAGGCCGCGATGTTCTTGGCGTCGTCCTCATAGGCCAGATTGTCGCAAGAGACGGCAAAGCTCAGCGGATAGCCACTGACCTGGAGGTTGGCGCAGCCGGCCTGGATGCCGCTCTTGTTGAGCGTGGCGACCGCCTTGTCGGCCTCGGTCCTGACCCTGTTGGCCAAATAGAACCAGCCGGCGCTGTAGATGGCGAACAGCACAACGATGAACGCCACGAGCCAGAACAGGCCGCGGCGGGACTTTGGTCGGCGGTCGTCACTTGACGTCATGCTTTGGCTCTCGTTAACGCATGGGTATGGGTGGACGGACCTTCGATTCCGACAACACCAGGTAGACAGAGACGAATAGGTAGACGGAGACGGTCGGAAAAAACACCGTGTTCCGGTGCGGCATTGCCATTCTTTTTGCGATCAGGCGCAGCGATATGGGCGATTTTTGGGTGTTTGGCTACGGTTCGCTGATCTGGCGACCGGGTTTCGCGCATGTCGAGACGCGGCGCGCGCAGCTGCATGGCTATCGCCGCTCGCTCTGTGTCTACTCCTTCGTCCATCGCGGCACGCGCCAGCGGCCCGGACTGGTTCTCGGTCTCGACCATGGCGGTTCCTGCGTCGGCCTTGCATACCGTGTGCCTGGCGAATTGCGCGACGAGGTCATTGCCTATCTGCGCGAGCGCGAGCTCGTCACCAGCGTCTATCTCGAGCGCACGCTCAAGATTCGCCTCGACGGCGGCGATATGGTCGAAGCGGTTGCCTACATCGTCGACCGCAAGCACGAGCAATATGCAGGCACGCTAACAGCCGCCGATGCGGCTGCCGTGGTGCGCGGTGCGATCGGCCAATCCGGCAACAACGAGGATTATGTCTTCAGTACGCTGAAGCATCTGGAAGCGCTGGGAATCCGCGATCATTGGCTGGAGGATGTTGCGCACCAGGTAGCGCCTTTGTGAGCCTTGGCTTGGCGGAAAAAGGCCGCCAGGCCTTTGACCTCGATGGGTCAAGACCTAGGTTAGGCTCCGAACCCTCGGCCCGCGGGCGACATCCGCCCCGTCCCCAACATCACGGAGATCCGTCTTGCAGAAACGCCGTCTCGGTCGCACCGACCTTTTCATCGCGCCGCTTGTCCTGGGCGGCAATGTCTTCGGCTGGACCGCCGACGAGAAAACCTCTTTCGACCTGCTCGACCGTTTCGTGGGGGCCGGACTCAATGCCGTCGATACGGCGGACGCCTATTCGCGCTGGGTGCCGGGCCACAAGGGCGGAGAATCGGAGACCATCATCGGCAATTGGATGAAAGACCGCAGCAACCGTGACAAGGTCGTGGTGGTGACTAAGGTCGGCTCGGATATGGGGCAGGGCCACAAGGACCTCTCCGCCGCCTATATCGAAAAGGCCGTCGAGGCGTCGCTGGAACGCCTGCAGACCGATGTCATCGATCTTTATCTGTCGCACTGGCCGGATCCGACCACGCCCTATGAGGAAACCCTCGGTGCCTATGAGAAGCTGCTCGCCAAGGGCAAGGTCCGCCATATCGGCTGCTCCAACCTCGATGCCGGCCAGTTGCGGGCGGCACTCGATGTGGCGAGCCTGCGCGGTCTGCCGCGTTATGAGGTGCTGCAGCCGGAATACAATCTCTACGATCGCTCCTCGTTCGATGGGCCGCTGCGCGATTTGTGCGTGGCCGAGGATATCGGCGTCATCACCTATTTCAGCCTCGCCAAGGGTTTCCTGAGCGGCAAGTACCGCAGCGAGGCCGATCTTGGCCAAAGCCTCCGTGGCGGCGGAGTGAAGGACTATCTCAACCCGCGCGGCATGCGCATCCTTGCGGCACTCGACGCGGTATCGGCCAGGCTTTCGGCCAAGCAAGCGGAAGTCGCGCTTGCCTGGGTTATCGCGCGGCCAGGCGTCACCGCGCCGATCGCCAGCGCCACCAAGCCGAGCCAGATGGACAGTCTGATCAAGGCTGCGTCGCTGAAACTGACCGCCGACGATATCGCCGAACTCGACAAGGCCAGCGGCTGAAGCTCCCCGCGCCGCCGCGCACGAACGTCCAAGACCACCCTCAAGTCTTGCCATACCGTCCTTCGCACACAGGGCAGGATGAGGTGCAAATGTTCGAACCGCTTCTTTCGCAGCCGGCCCCTTGGCGCCAGCTTCTCGCGCTTGTGCTTGCATCGACCGTCGTCATGGGCAGCCCGGGGCCGGCAACGATAAGCGTCACCGCCGCTGGCGCCGCCTTCGGCCTGCGCCACTCGCTGCGCTACACCTGCGGGATCGTGCTTGGCACGATTGCCGTGCTGCTGGTCGTGGCGACCGGGTTCATGGCGGCGCTTGCTTCGATGCCGGGGCTGGCGCCGTTGCTGGCTGCCGCGTCGGCGGCCTACATTCTCTATCTCGCTTTCAGGATCGCCACGGCGCCGCCGCTCGCGGCACGCACTGCCGAGGCTTCGCGCCCGACCGGGCCGGCTGGATTCCTGCTGGCGGTCGCCAACCCGAAGGCCTATGTGGCGATCGCCGCCGTGTTCGCCGGTGCTACTTCGAGCGAGGCCGGCGCCGGGCTCGGCCCATGGACGAAGCTTGGTGTTCTCACCCTGATGATCGTTGCCATCCACGCCCTCTGGCTTGTCGCCGGGGCGGCGTTCGCCGGCATGTTGCGCAGGCCGGCGGCGTCGCGGGTCATCAATCTGTTCTTTGCCGCAACGCTGGTGCTGACCACGGTGTTGGCGGTTTACGGCTGATTGCCAGCCGGGGCGTTCGCTTCAAGCCTTGACGCCAAGTTCCCCCAGCCGCTTGATCGCCGTAGGCGGCAGGGCCGGAGGGTTTGGAGTGCGCGATGCGTCGACAAGAAGCTGGTCGCAGGCGGCTTCGGTCTCGCCGATCAGCCGCGCCATGAACTCATCCTTGCTCAGGCCGGGCGGTATTGGCGGCAGGAAACGCGCCTTGATGGTGCCGGGATAGCGCAGGAATTTGCGGCGCGGCCAATAGAGGCCGGCGACATGGGCGACCGGTACCACCGGAACGCCAAGCTGCGTATATATTTCGACGATGCCGTATTTGTAGGCCGGCTCGTCGCCCGGCGCCCGGCGCGTGCCCTCGGGATAGATGATCAGCTGGCGTGGGTTGCGCGCCATCTCTTCCTTGGTCGCCGCGACCACGGCCTTCAAGGCTTTGGAGCGGCTGCCGCGATCAACCGGGATCATGCGCATCTTCATGATGTACCAGCCGAAGAAGGGGATCCAGGTCAACTCGCGCTTGAGGATGTAGAGCGGGTCCTGAAGGAAAGGAAAGAAAGCGATCGCGTCCCAGAACGACTGGTGCTTGGGTGCCAGGATGAAAGAGCCCTCAGGCAGGTTCTCCTGCCCGGTGATGTCGTTTTTGGTGCCGGCGATCTTGTCATAGAGCCACATGCAGCTGCGCGACCAGAATTTCGGCACGAACCAGGCGCGGTGACGGGGAGACAGGAAATAGTAGGGCGTCCAGAGGATCATCTGGACGATCAGATTGACGTAGAAGACGAAGTTGAACGCCAGCGATCTGACATAGAGCATGGGGGAGGTCCGGTGAGGAAGTGTGCGTTGGTTACACCAAGCGCGGGGAAAAAGGAAATGGCCCAGGCCTATTCCGACCGATGCTGAAGCAAGGTCCGCAAACGCGGCCTTGATCCGGTCACGCTATCCCAATCGGGCCAGCCGCTCCTTCAGGCGCGGGGCGGCGAAGTCGAGAAAGGCACGCAGCTTGACCGGCAACAGGCCGTGGCCCGCATGCACCAGACTGACGGGCCACGGTTCCGGCTCGAATTCCCGCAGCAGGATACGCAACATGCCGGACCGCACCGCGGCATCGACCTGATAGGAGAGCACCTTCGTCGGGCCGACGCCGGCAATCGCGGCGTCGATCGCCGCTTCGGCGGTGTTGACCTGAAGCCGCGAGCGGACCGGAACCGTGACTTCCCTCTTGCCGCTGGCGAAGATCCATTGGGCGGCGGAGGCAAGCCCCTCGAAGGTGACGCAACCGTGCGCGTCCAGGTCATCCAAGCTCATGGGCGTGCCGTGCTCGGCCAGATAGGCCGGGCTGGCACAGACGACGCGGCGGATCGCGCCGACGCCAAGGGCAACAAGGCTCGAGTCGGGTAATTGTCCGATGCGAAGCGCCAGATCGAAATGGTCCTCGACCAGCTGGGTTACGCGGTCGACCAGGGTGAGGCGGATGTTGACGTCAGGATAGGCGGCCAGAAAGCCGGTGACGACCGGCAGCACATGAAGGCGGCCGAAGACGACCGGGGCGGTGATGGCAAGCTCACCGGTCGGGGCGCTGTACTCGCCCGCCGCCGTGCGTTCCGCCTCATCGACATCGTCGAGTATGCGCCGGCAGGCGGCAAGATAGGCCTCGCCGGCATTGGTCGGTATCAGCCGGCGGGGCGAGCGGTTCAGGAGACGGGTGTTCAGATGGCGCTCCAGATCGGAAACCTTGCGGCTGACGGTCGCCAGCGGAATGCCGAAGCGGCGCGCCGCGGCGGAAAGGCTGCCGGCCTCCACCACAGCGACAAAAAGGGACATGGCTTCGAGACGATCCATTGATGCTCCCAGAAAATGGAAGGATAGGTTGCGAATATGCCATCTGCATTTAAATGGTGGAAGGCCTTACATCTGATGAAACGGCTCGCATATGGCGGCCTGTCAATGAAGGAACCGCGATGTCCGAGAGCCGTCCTCCGCTTCCCCCTTTCACCGCCGAGACATCAGCGCAGAAAGCGCGCATGGCGGAGGATGCGTGGAACTCGCGCGATCCGGCACGTGTCGCGCTCGCCTATACGACCGACAGCCGCTGGCGCAACCGCTCCGAGTTCCTGCAGGGGCGCGATGCGATCCAGGCTTTCCTGACACGCAAATGGACACGTGAACTCGACTACCGGCTGATCAAGGAGGTCTGGGCGTTCCACGGCAACCGCATCGCCGTGCGCTTCGCCTATGAATGGCACGACGACAGCGGCTCCTGGTTCCGCAGCTATGGCAATGAGAACTGGGAGTTCGACGAACACGGGCTGATGCGCCTGCGCATCGCCAGCATCAACGACCTGCCGATCAGCGAGGCCGACCGCAAATATCACTGGCCGCTCGGGCGCCGCCCGGACGACCATCCATCACTGTCGGAGCTCGGGCTTTAGAGTAACTCCAGGAAAAGTGTGAAACGGTTTCGGTCCGGAGTCGCGTCAACTGCCATAGGTCCCGTTCCGGGCAAGGAGGCTTTCGATGAACGCGCATGCATTCACCAGCGACGTCGCCTTTACGCCGACCGTCAAGGCGATCCAGGCGCGCAAAGGCTCGCGCCAGTCTTACGCCCGAGTCGAGGAGCGCGGCGGCTGGCAGGCTGATATCACGCCGGACCTTGCCGCTTTCATCGAGATGCAGACGAGCATCTTCCTGTCGACGGCCAATGGCGATGGCCAGCCGTACATCCAGCATCGCGGCGGGCCGGCCGGTTTTCTCAAGGTGCTGGACGAGAAGACGATCGGCTTCGCGGATTTTTCGGGCAACAGGCAGTTCATCACGCAGGGCAACCTGGCCGACAACCCGCGCTCCTTCCTGTTCCTGATCGACTACATGCTGCGCCAGCGCATCAAGATCTGGGGCACGGCGCGCGTCGTTGAAAACGATGCCGAGCTGACGGCGAGACTGATGCCGCAGGACTACAAGGCGCGTGCCGAACAGGTCATCCTGTTCACGGTCTCGGCCTGGGATGCCAATTGCCCGCAACATATTCCGCAGCGTTTCGAGGCAGCGGATGTGGCGGCGGCACTCGCCGAACGGGACAGGCGTATTCAACAGCTCGAGCAGGAGATCATGCGCCTGAAGGCGTCGAAAGGGAGAGACGAAGCGTTATGATGCAGCGCCGAGGGCTCAGCCGCCAGCCGCGGTCTCGGCCAGTGCGAGGCCGTCGGGCGTCTGCTTCACCGGCACGATGCCGCGTGCCAGCGCCAGCAGATATTTGTTGTACTCGGTGAACAGCACGCGCAGGGCCTGCGGCTTGGTAAGCCAGCCACCATTGTCGAGATTGGCATTGACCACCGGATAGGGTTCCAGCTTGGCGCCATGCAGCAGCCGGCCCATTTCCAGCAGGCTGCGCGGCATATGGTAGTTGTTGGTGACGAGGATCACCGTGTTGTAGGCATGGCTTTCGACCCATTTGGCGCTTTCCTCGGCATTGCCGATCGTGTCGAGCGCGGCGCGGTCGATGTCGACGCAGCAGGAAAACAGCTTCTTATCGCCACCGGTCGCGGCCTGCAGCTGGCGACGGCTGGCGGAAGGGTGCACGCCACTGATCAGGAGACGCTCGCCCTTGCCGGACGCCAGCAGGTCCATCGCCGCGTCGAGGCGGGATTGGCCGCCGGTCAGCACGATGATGGCATCGGCCTTGGCCGGGTTTGCTGGCGTGGTCAAGTGGCTGACCTTGTTGGCAAACCAGCCGAAGCCGCCGGCAAACAATGTTGCGAGGATTAGGAGTGAGAGAGCGGAGACACGCAGGGCGCTCCGTAAACGGCTGACCCTGCCGTGGGCGCGCGAACGAGCCACCACCGGCATCTGTCCAACCGTCCCGGTCGAATCCCGCACGTCCATAGCCATATGGTTAATCCCGAAATGCGGCCTTTGGTAGGTAAAAGTCGCACTTTGCGTTACGCAAATTCTCCATCCGTGATCGTTCTGCGTTCATCCCGGCCGTCGACCCAAAAACGCGTCCCCCTTTTTCATGCATCGGGTTGGCGAACGTCGATGTCGCTGAGATAGGCTACGACGGTGACATGCGAGGTCGCCGCCGTCAGCGCGCCGATCACCAGCACCATCATGACCACTCCGAGATAGCCTGCCGAGCCGATGGCGAAATTGCCGAACAGGGCGGTTGCCTGATCGGCTTGGGGCGTCGCCATGTTGCGCGACGACCACCAGGAAAAGACGATGAATACCAGCACCGCCGCCGCGCCGCCGGCGGCTGCGCCCCTCATGCCGGTGACCAGGAAATGCCGGCGGAATTCGCGCGCGATGAACCGCGCCTCGGCACCGACGAAATGCAGCACCTCGATGATGTGACCATTGCCGGCCATGGCGCCCCGGGTTGCGAACACCACGGTCAGCACGGTCGCCGACAGCATCAAGACCAGCACGGCGATGCCGATGGTCACCGTGGTGCGGGCCATGGCCACCAGCCGGTCGACCCAGGTGCGGTGATCGTCGAGCGATGCGCTCGGCAGCTTCGGGGCGATCGCGGCGCGCATGGCGGCGAAGTCGGGTGGGCTGTTCTCGTCGATGGTGACGATGATCAGGCGCGGCACTGGCAGGTCGTCGATGTTGAGGCCCGAACCCAGCCACGGTTCGAGAAGCCTTGCCGTGGCTTCGCGGTCGATGATCTTTGTCGACTGCACGCCGGGGAATTCGCCGGCGATCCGCGAAGCCTGGGCAAGCGCTGCTTCCATGTCGAGGCCATCGACCGGTTTGATCTGGATTGTCGCCTCGCGCGAGATCTGGTTCTCCCAGACCGAAGCGGTGTCGCGCACCAGCGTCACAGCGCCGAATGTCAGGCAGGACAGGAAGGTCATGATGGCGATAACCAGGACCAGCGCACGGCCGGCGATGTTCTGCGCCGGCACGATCGGCGCCATCCGGCGCTGGGCGCGCGGCCTTGCCTCGGCCAACTCGGCGTCACGGTCTTCCAGGTGTTCGACGGACAGCTCAGTCATAGATGTCCAGCCTTCCACCGGCCAGGATCATGCGGCGTGCGTCGACCTGTTCCATCAGGCCAAGATCGTGCGTGGCGATGACCACGGCGGTGCCGAGACGATTGAGCTCGATAAACAGCCTGAGCAGGCGCCGCGCCAAGGGCGGATCGACATTGCCGGTCGGCTCGTCCGCCAGCAGGATCTCGGGCTGTTCGATCAGGGCGCGGGCGATCGCGGCGCGCTGCTTCTCGCCGCCCGAAAGGACCGGCGGCAGCACGTGCATGCGCTCGCCCAGCCCAACCCATTTCAACAGCTCGGTGACATCGGTGCGGTAGCTCGTTTCCTCGCGACCGCGCACGCGCAGCGGCAGCGCGACATTCTCATAAGTCGTCATGTGGTCGAGCAGGCGAAAATCCTGGAACACCACGCCAATGCGGCGCCTGAGATGCGGCAATTCGGTGCGCGAGATGCGCGAGCGGTCCTTGCCGAAGATGGTGATCAGGCCGCGCGTCGGTTTCAGCGACATGAAGAGCAGGCGCAGCAACGTCGTCTTGCCGGCGCCCGAAGGGCCGCTCAGGAACTGGAAGGAGCGCTCCGGTATGTGCAGGGAAATGTCGCGGAGGATTTCCGGACCCATGCCATAGCGGAGGCCGACATTTTCGAAGCGAATCAATTTCGACGACCTGAAATTCCTAGAGCATGGTGCCGAAAAGTGTGAAGCGGCTTTCGGACGACATCATGCTCCACCTCTTTGATTTAGAGCCGGATTCGAATTTCACGTCGATTCAACCTGAAATCATCCGGCTCTGCCGGCGGCGAGCCGGCCCGTTCTGGGAAAAGACCATCGGCCGGCGTGGTTAACCGGCGGTTAATTTCTATGCTCTTTCGGCGCGTCACGAGGGTTCCGGTGGTGAAACGTTAACCATTTGTGTTTACGCAAAAGAAACGAAAAGCGAACAGGTGCAATACTGGGCCATGACGGCTGACGAGCGAACCGCGCGCCCGGTTTCCGGCGAAATCATGACCGATCCGCCGGCAATTGCCGTGGCGCACCGAATCTGGCGCGGTCCGGCGCCCGATATCGTCGATGCCGATTATGTCGTGATGCCGCGGACAGCCGCGGCCACGCAAGCCAAACCACCGCAGCCGCGCCCGATTGTCACGCCGCCCGTAGAGGGCATGGATATGCTGCGTAAGCCAGAGGCGCCGGCGGAGCGGCCGCCGGCGTCGCGCGGCGGACCGATCTTCTGGATCGTCGGCATCGGCGCCGCCCTTGCCGCCTTCTGGATCTCCGGCGGACATGCGTTGGTGCGCCAGGCGCCGTTACTGACCGGCGTGCAAGCTTCGGCATTGACCATTTCAGGCGTCATCTCGCGCGTCGACGCCTCCGGCGCGAATCCTGTGCTGTTCGTCGATGGCGAGGCCGCCAATGACGGCACGGGCCCGGCGACCCTGCCGCCGCTCGAAATCCGGGTGACGGGCAATGACGGGCGCACAACCCGCTATACGTTGGGGACATCCGGCCACGCGCTGGCCTCGGGCGAAAGATTCGGCTTTGCCAGCCGGCTCGACGTGCCTAAGAACGGCGTAAGAACCGTTTTGGTCACTTTCGCCGAGTAGGCGATCATCGGGAAGGCCATCAATGCCCATCGTACGCAACAAGGACATCGAAGTCCTGTTTTCGGCATCGGCGATCGCGCGGCGCAATCTCGAGCTCGCCAAGGAGATCGCCGAGCACGATTACCATGATCTGCTGGTGATCTCGGTGCTGAAAGGCTCGTTCGTCTTCGCGGCCGACCTGATCCGCGCCATGCACGATGTCGGCCTGTCGCCCGAGGTCGAATTCATCTTCATTTCCAGTTACGGCGCCGGCACCACCAGTGGCGAGGTGAGGGTGCTGCGCGACATCGACAACGAGGTTGCCGGCCGCGACGTGCTGTTGATCGACGACATTCTGGAATCGGGCAAGACGCTGACCTTCACGCGCGACCTGATGCTGTCGCGTGGCGCCAGGAGTTGTTCCATAGCGGTGCTGCTCGACAAGCGCATGCGCCGCCAGACCGCGCTCAATGCCGATTATGTCGGCTTCGACTGCCCCGATTATTTCGTCGTCGGCTACGGCATGGACGTCGCCCACGCCTTTCGCGAACTGCCGTTCGTCGGTGTTGTGAAAGGCGATGCTTAGGATTTGTGGGAGCATTATCGCGAACCTGTAGGCGTGCTCAAAAATCGTCGTGGTAATTGTTCGATGCGGCGGTGATGGATTTCGCGGCTGCTGCGTTTCCGGTTCAGGAAAAGTCAACTTTTGCCCGCCAAATATGCCGGCCATGGCAAAGCTTCTGATCGTCGAGGACGATGAGTCCGTCCGCACCCTCGCAGCCCGCGCGCTCGAACGCGCCGGCCACACAATCGATATCGCCGCGGATGGCGCGCAAGGCCTTTCGCTGATCCGGGCCGCGAATGGCGGTTACGACCTCGTCGTTTCCGATATCCGTATGCCGGAGATGGACGGTATTGAGATGGCAATCGCGGCGGCCGCTCTTTTTCCGGCGATGAAGATCATGCTGATGACCGGCTATGCCGACCAGCGCGAGCGCGCCGAGGAACTGAACGGCATCATCCTCGATGTCGTGCAGAAGCCGTTCACACTGGCCGAGATCCGTTCACGCGTGGATAAGGCGCTGATCTGCTTCGCCTGATCAGGCTGGATCGGTGGCGGCGAGCGCCGGCGCCGTGCTCCGGCGCCGCCCTGCGTTGAGCGCCAGCAGGCCGGCGCCGATGATGAGAGCGGCACCGATCACGGTGGTCGGCCGCGGCACTTCGGCGAAGAACAGAAAACCCCAGAGCGGCGACCACAGGATGCCGGTGTATTCGAAGGTGGCAACGCGGTTGGCCGGCGCCAGCCGGTAGCCCTGCGATAAGAGGATCATGCCGGCCGAGGCGACGAAACCGCAGGAGGCCATCTTGAGGAAATCCGGCAGCGTCGGCCATATCCACGGCCGCACCAGAAACTCCAGGCTCGGGTGAACGGCGTGGGTTACGCCGGCAAGGTGAAACGTGGCGGCGACCGCGGCGGCGCCGACCAGATAAGCGCCGTTCTGATAGAAGGCCATGACGGTGGACGATTCGGTGTCGCCGATCTTGCGCGTCATCAGCTGCGAGAAGCCGTAGAGCGCCGCCGAGCCCAACGACAACAGCGCTGCCCCGTCGAACAGCCCGGCGCCGGGCCGCACCATCACGACAACACCGAGCAGCCCGATCAGTACGGTCGCCAGCGTCTGCCAGGAGACGCGCTCGCCAAGATAGGGTCCGGCCAGCGCCATGATGAACAGCGGCGCCATGAAATAGAGCGCAACGGCGTCGGCCAGCGGCAGGGCGGCGATGGCCAGATAGTACACCGTGTAGGAGGTGAACTGGATGAAGGCACGCACCGTCAGCAGGCCGAACCGTTTCGACAGGATCGCCCGCAGGCCGACATCGGCGTGGACGAGAACGATCAGGATCGGCAAGGCGATGACGGAACGGATCGCCATCACCTCGGTCACCGGATAACCGCTCGACACGGATTTGACCAGCGGGTCCTGCAGCGAGAAGACCAGCACACCCAGACACAGGCTCAGGATGCCGCGCACCATCCTATTGTGCATCTGCGTTCAGGCTCCTGCGCGTACGACCCGAAGCGTCCGACTTCGGATCAAAAAGAACCCGCCACCGTTTCGGGTAGCGGGCACGAGTGAGGACTCTTTGATTGGTCCACGGCTGATTTCGCAGCCGCATATCCAATGGGTCTGGCGACTATCGTTCGGCGTTTGACATGTTGCAAACGAATTGGAATGATGCCAGCAATCAAGTTTTCTTATGGCGGATTTCCATGCGGCCGACCCTCGACAGCGATCTCCTGCGCACCTTCGTGGCCATTGCCGAGACCGGCAATTTCACCAAGGCGGCGGAGCAGGCGGGCCGCACCCAGTCGGCCGTGTCGATGCAGATGAAAAAGCTTGAAGGACTGGTCGGCGACAGCCTGTTCGAGCGCGGTTCACGTGGCGTCGTGCTGACGCGGCGGGGCGGCGAACTCATCGTCAATGCCCGCCGCATCGTCTCGCTGCTCGACGAGACAGCGGCATCGATCACCGCGGCGCCGCTGGGCGGGCCGGTGCGCATCGGCATTCCCGAGGAATATGGCCTCGCCATCTTGTCACGCGCGCTCGGCGCGTTTTCGAAACGCCACGCCCAGGTCGAGGTTACCGTTCGCTACGCGCATTCGGGGGCACAGATCGCGGCGCTCGCCGCCGGTGAACTCGATCTGTGCGTGGTGTTCGAATGGCAGGATCCGTCCGGCGGCGAGGTGCTGATGCACGATCCGACCGTCTGGGTGACCTCGAACCTGCATCACATGCATGAAGAACGTCCGGTGCCGATCGCCCTCTACAACCGGGCAGGCTGGTGCAAGGATTTCGCCATCAAATCGCTGGAGCAGCGCGGCCTTGCCTACCGCGTCGCCTATATGAGCGACACCAATGGCGGGCTGAAGCTTGCCGTCACCTCGGGGTTGGCGATCGCGCCGATTTCGCGCAGCAACATTCCGGACGGCTGCCGTGAGTTGTCATCCGTCGATGGGTTCGGCGCCATCGATTCCTCGAATGTGGTGATGCATCGCAACCCGAACGCATCCGGCGAGGCGATCGACGGCATGCAAGAGGCGATCCGGGAAGCGTTCAGGCAAGGCGTCTGAATGCTTCGGCTGATCGCCGCCGCTTCGCGTCCTCTGTTGTCCGTCCTGACGGAAAGCTGTCAGGAGCCGCATGATAGAAAGGCCCGTCGCCAACTGGAGAATGATGAATGATCATCTTCTACCACAATCCCTGGTCACGTGCCTCCGGCGTCCATTGGCTGCTCGAGGAACTCGGTGTGCCGTTCGAATTCTCGCGCGTCGACATCCGTGCGAAAGAGGGCGTTCCTGAATCCTACCGGGCAATCCAGCCGAACAAGAAGGTGCCGGCCATCGACCACGACGGCACCATCATCACCGAACGCGCCGCGATAACCATCTATCTCGCCGATACCTTCGCCGAAGCCGGCCTCGCGCCCGCCATCGGCGATCGTGCGCGGGCCACTTATCTGACCTGGCTGGTCTATTCGGATTCCGTCTTAGATCCAGTGGTGGCCGCCAAGGCACATGGCAAAGAATTCATGGGCAGCCGCTATTCCTACGGGTCCTTCTCCGAGATGGTTGCCAATCTGGAGAAGACGCTTTCGTCGCGGCCGTATATCGCCGGCGACAAATTTACGGCGGCAGACACGCAAATCGGCAGTGGCGTCTATTTTGCGACAAACGTGCTGCGCGTGCTGCCCGAGCATCGGGTCTTCCGAGCCTATATGGATCGTCTTGCCGCCCGTCCGGCATTCCAGCGCTATTCGCGAAGGGAATATGAGATGGCGCAGGCGGCCGGAATGCTCGACAGCCGCTGACGGCTTCTTCCGCTTCAGGATACGTCTTGATGGAAATGCAGCCGGTTGCCGAATGGACCGGCGACCACTTCGCGTTTCTGACGCAATTCCGGACGGAAAACGGCTCACACTTTTTCTGGTATCGCCCTATTTCAGCTCCAGTAGCCGTTCGAGATAGCTGCGCTCGATATCGGGGCTCAGCGCATTGCCGAGCCGCTTGCGGATCGCTTCCAAGATCTGGCGCGCGCGTTGGACGTCGATCTCGTCGGGCACTTTCACCGAATCGCCGAAATCGGGGCCTTGGCTGGCGCGTGGCCGGCCGAGCGGATCGCGGTCGGCATTCTGCTGGCGGCCGCCTTCCTGGCTGCCGCCCTGGTCGCCCTGCATGGCCTGCATCTGCTTCATCATGTCCTTGGCGCCCTTGCGCAGCGCCTCGAGCGCCCGGCCCTGATGACCGACGGCCTCATCGCCCTGCCCTTCGCCGAGCGCCTGCTCGGCGCTGCCCATGGATTTACCGGCCTCGCCAAATCCTTCATTGGGCTCCATGCCCATGCCTTCGAGGCCCTTCTTCAACTGCTCGAGATCGCTTTTCAGCTGCCCCTGGCCCTCCTGCAGCTGCTTCAGCGCATCGGCGAATTCCTGCGGCGTCATCGGCTTTTGCCTGGCGCGCGGATCCTGGTTCTGGCCCAGACCCTGCCTGTCCTGATTCTCGCCACTGCCTTGTCCAAGCTGCTCGTCGGGGTTCTGCCCGCGCTGGCGCTCGCCACGCTGCATCTGGTCCATGCGGAAAGTATCGTTCATCATCTCCTGCTGGCGCCGCAGGATCTCGCCAAGCTTGTCCATCTGCTGGCGCATCTGGCTGTCCTGCTCGCCGCCCTGCTGCTGACGGCCGGCCTGGAGATTGTTCATCATGTCCTGCAACTGCGACAGCAATTGCTGCGCCTTGTCGCGATCGCCCGACTTCGCCAGGTTCTCGATCTGGTCCATCATGCGGTCGATGTCGCTCTGGCGCAGCTCCTGGCCGTTCTGCTGCATTTGCGGTGCGTTCGGGTTCTGCTTGGCGCGTTCGGCGAATTCCTGCAGGAACTGGTTCATCGCCTCGCGCAGTTCCTTCATCGCCTTCTCGATTTCCTGGTCGCTGGCGCCGTTCTTGATGGCGTCCTGCAGCGCCTGTTGCGCCTGGCGCAGCCGCTTTTCGGCGGCCGAGAGGTTGCCCTCCTCGATGCCAAGCGCGATTTCCCAGAGATAGGCGACCTCGCTGCGCAGCTGATCGTCGTTCCCGGCCAGCTTCAGCCGGCTGCGCGCGCTCATTATGGCGAGATAGTGGGACATGTTGTCGAACGTGTCTTCCGGCCGCAGCGTAATGGCATCCATCAGGTCGAGCACGTGTGGCTTGGAATTGGCGTCGAGCGCCAGCAGGCGGCGCTGTTCGATCACCGCCCGCGCCAACGGGTTGGCGAACGGCCGCTCGGGCATCATCAGCGTCTTGGTCTCGCTGGACGCGGTGTGTCCGGCGTCGTCCGTGGCGACCAGCGTCAGCTTGATGCTGCTGCCGGCCCAGACATGCTCGGTCAGGTCCTTCGTGGTCCTGGCGGCATTCGACTTGCCGCCGCGGCGCGGCAGCGTCAGCGGCATATCGGGTGGGCCATAGAGCGGATGCGCACCCGGCGCTTGCGGATCGGCCAGCGCGAAGACCGCCTTGGCGGTGGCGGCGCCATAGTCGTCGTCGATCTGGTAGTTGAGCTCGAAAGCGCCATTGGCGGCACGCTTGGGCTCGCCGACGAAGCGGATCTGCGGCGGCTTGTCAGGGATCACGGCGAAGGCCCAGCGGCCGAGTTCGTCCTCGCCCGATTTCAGCGTGAGCGTGCCGTCGCTCGTCAGCTTGCCTGTGAACTGGCGCACCTTTGACGGCACCGCCGGGCCCGCGGCCGGCTTGGCCGAGGCGGCCTGAGGGCTGGCCGGATCGATGCTGCGCGCGCTGCCATCCTTGTCGGCATAGGCAAGCGCTTCCTCGCCCGAGCCACCGGTGACGCGCAAGGACACGTCGCTACCCTCGGGGACATGAAACGTCGGCGTCGCCTGGTTGGCGTCGGCGGTCAGGAAGATCGGCGGCTTGCCTGTATAGGCCGGCGGCGTCACCCAGGCGTCGATGCGCGGCGGCACCGCGTCGTGCATGCCACGGGCGCTGAACCCGTCGCCTATTCGGCCACCCATCGGCCCGAACGAGAAGGCAAAGGCGGTGACGAGCAAAAGTGCGGCTATAGCGCGCAGCGCCCAGGGGTCGCGCTCCGGCACCCGCGTGCGCGGCACGTCGGCGCCGAGGCTGTCGAGCCTTGCGGCCATGCGCTTCTGGTGCTCGCGCCACAGCGCCTGCGAGAAGCTGCTTTCCCGGCCGCTTGGCCGGTCGGCCTGCGTCAGAACGGGGCTGTGCAGCAGCTTGTTGGCCGCCTCGATGCGGCGGTCGATCTCGGTCGCGGCGGGCATGCGGAAGAAACGCAGCGGATAGAGTGCGGCAAGCACTGCCAGGCCGAATGCGGCGACAAGGCCGATGCGTACCGCATCCGGCAGCCGGGAGAAAATGCCGAACCAGGAGGCAGTGAGGAACAGGCAGGCGACAATGACCAGCGGAAGCAGCAGTGGCCAACCGCGCTCGACCACCATCGAGATCCGCGTCGCCAGCCGGCTCAAGGCCAGGCGTCCGGCCAGTCCGCGATCGCTGCTGAAGATGGGTCGTTCCGTCATCGGCCCTTCCAAGAGCGTTCCCTTCCGAATGAACCGGAATGGGGCTCTATCTCATTAAACATGATCTGTTGTCGAACCGGAGTCCTCTTTTCGGGATCATGCCGTGGGACCGGGCACGATAGCCCAAGCCTCACAACTCGAAGAATACCAGCAAACACGGCAAAGGCGAGGCAGTTTGAAAAAACGTGAACCCGGCCGAAATGGTTGCAATCAGAAATTGGCGGGGTTTGCGTTGGCGCCACAGACCAGAACGGCGATGCGTTCGCCTGACGCGGGCTTGTAGCGGCCGGACAGGATCGCGGCGAAGGCGGCGGCACCTCCCGGTTCGGAAATGATGCGCGCCCGGTTCCACAGCGCCTTCTGCGCGGCGATGATGTCGTCGTCGCTGACCAGGATGGAGCGCTCGACGAAGGCTTCGGCGATCGGGAACATCATTTCGCCGACGCGCTTGGGCGCCAGGGAATCGGCGGCGATGCCTTCCGCGGGCGCGTCGACGGGATGGCCAGCCTCGAAGGCGCGATGAAGCGTCGGCGCGCCCTCGGGCTCGACGGCGACGATGCGGATGCGGCCGGCATACCAGGCGGCGATGCCGCCGATCAGGCCGCCACCGCCGACGGCGACCAGCAACGTGTCGATCTCAGGCAGGTCATCCTCGATCTCGAGCCCGAGCGTGCCCTGACCGATCAGCGTTTCCTCCTGGTTGAAGGCATGGATCTGCAAGGCGCCGGTGTCCTCGGCGAAGCGTTCGCTGGCGGCCAGCGCCTCGGCATAGCGGGCGCCGCCAACCACCAGGTCGGCGCCATAGCCGCGAATACGCTCCAGCTTGGCTTGCGGGCTCACTTCGGGAATGAAGATGGTCGCCTTGTGTCCGAGCCGCATGGCGGCGTAGGCGACCGCCGCGCCATGGTTGCCGCCCGATGCGGCGACGACGCCGGCCTTGGGAACGGGTCTTTCCAGCAGGTTGGTGAAGGCGCCGCGCGCCTTGAACGAACCGGAATGCTGCAGGCATTCCAGCTTGAGGTCGATCGCCAAGGGCGGGCGATCGAAATCGGCCATGTCGACGCGCAGCACCGGCGTGTGCCTGATATAGGGACGGATGCGCGGTTCCATCGCGGCAATGCGCTCGCGTGTGACGGTGCTGTCTGGCATGGGTTCTCCCTTGACGTTTCTCTTGGCGGGCCGGCTACTTCAGCCAGTCGGGGACCGAATCCAGCCCGATCAGGTCGTCATAGGTCAGGCGCGGGCGTACGACGTGGAAACGGTCGCCGTCGACCAGCACCTCCGGTACCAGCAGGCGGGTGTTGTAAGTGCCGGCCTGCACGGCGCCGTAAGCGCCGGCGGTGGACACGGCGACGAGATCGCCGGCCTTCAGCCTGGGCAGATCGCGGTCGAGGCCGAGATAGTCACCGGTCTCGCAGACCTGACCGACCACGTCGACCATCATGCGGGGCGTGTCGGCCGGCGGCTGTACGACCGGCCTGATGTCGTGGAAGGCATCGTAGAGCGTCGGCCGGATCAGGTCGTTCATGGCGGCGTCGACGACGAGGAAGTTCTTCGCGTCGCCTTCCTTCACGAAGATCACTTCCGAGACGAGGATGCCGGCATTGCCAACGATCAGCCGGCCCGGCTCGAACATCATCTTCAATCCGAGCTTGGTGACGTGCTTCCTGACGATCTGGGCATAAGCGTCGGGCAAAGGCGGCGGGCTGTTGTCGACGCGATAGGGAATGCCGAGGCCGCCACCGAGGTCGACATGCTCGATGGCATGGCCATCGGCGCGCAACGCGCCGACCAGGTCGACCAGCAGGGCGAAGGCGTCGTCGAAGGGCTGCAATTCGGTGATCTGGCTGCCGATATGGGTGTCGATGCCGGTGACCTTGATGCCCGGAAGCGTTGCCGCGCGCGCATAGACCTGCCGCGCCCGCTGCCACGCAATGCCGAACTTGTTCTCGGCCTTGCCGGTGGAGATCTTCTTGTGGGTCCTGGCGTCGACATCGGGATTGATGCGCAGCGAAACCGGCGCCACCTTTCCGAGTGCCGTAGCGCGGGCCGACAGCAATTCGAGCTCGGGTTCCGACTCGACGTTGAAGCAAAGGATACCGGCTTCGAGGGCGAGATCCATTTCGCGCGCGGTCTTGCCGACGCCCGAGAACAGGATCTTGCCAGCCGGAATGCCCGCGGCCAGCGCCCGGCGCAACTCGCCTTCCGAGACCACGTCGGCGCCCGCGCCGAGCTTGGCCAGGGTCCGCAGCACGGCCTGGTTGGAGTTGGCTTTCATGGCGTAGCAGACAAGCGCGTCGAGCCCGGCAAAGGCCTGGGCGAACACCCGGTAGTGCCTGGTCAAAGTGGCCGTGGAATAGCAGTAGAATGGCGTGCCGACCTGGGCGGCGATGTCAGGGATTGCCACGTCCTCGGCATGGAGCACGCCGTCGCGGTAGTCGAAATGGTTCACGAGAGTGGTTCCGGAAAGTTGGGGCACGACGACATCGGGTTGGGAAGACCTGACCCGATCCCGTCGGCTCTAGATCAGCGGATCGAGAATGAACTTCTTGTCCCGGACCGGTTTTTCCGGCTCCGGCGGCAGGGGCTGTTTGGCTCTCTCGGCATCCTTGCGCGCCTGGACGGCCGCCTCGTAAGGCGTGTCGAGACCGGCCTTGCGGCCGCAGGCGGTCACGGAGGCAAGAGCCGCCAGAAGCGTCAGCGTCACCAAAATCCTGCTTCCGGTCATCGATCCATCCGTCCGAAACGTTTGCCAGCCGCCGCTTTTAGCCGAGTTCTCAGCGCATTGCACCCCGGATATTGCGATCGCAATATCGGGATATTGCTCGTCGCAATATCCGGCATCACGCCTTGGCGATGCGCTTTTTCCAGGCGCGGATCTGCTTCCTCACCTCCGACGGCGCCGTGCCGCCGAAACTGGTGCGGCTCTTGACCGAGTTCTGCACTGCCAGCACCGAGAAAATGTCGGATGTGATGCCGGAGTTGATCGACCGCAGGTCCTCCAGCGACAGCTTCTCCAAGCTCACCTTCTTCTCTTCGGCGAGCGCCACGGCGCGGCCGGTGACATGATGCGCCTCGCGGAAGGGCAGGCCGAGCGTGCGCACCAGCCAGTCGGCAAGGTCGGTGGCGGTCGCGTGGCCGGAGCCGGCGGCCTTCTTCATCGCCGCTGCGTTGACCGTCATGTCCGAGACCATGCCGGTCATGGCCGCCAGCATCAGGTCGAGCGTCTCGGCTGCGTCGAACACCGATTCCTTGTCTTCCTGCATGTCCTTGCCATAGGTCAAAGGCATGCCCTTCATCACCGTCAGCAGGCCGACCAGATGGCCGTTGACACGTCCGGTCTTGCCGCGCACCAGTTCGGCGGCGTCGGGATTCTTCTTCTGCGGCATGATCGAGGAGCCGGTGGAGAAACTATCCGACAGCCTGATGAAGCCGAACTGCGGCGTCGACCAGATGATGATCTCTTCGGCCAGCCGCGACAGATGCGTGGCGCAGATCGCCGCCAGGCTTAAGAATTCCAGCGCGAAATCGCGGTCGGAAACGCTGTCCAGCGAATTGCGCATCGGCTCGCGGAAGCCAAGCGCCCTGGCGGTCTGGTGGCGGTCGATCGGGAAGCTGGTGCCGGCAAGGGCGGCGGCACCCAGCGGGCTTTCATCCATCCGTTCGATGGCGTCGCGTACGCGCGACAGATCGCGCGAAAACATCTCGACATAGGCCATGCAGTGATGCCCGAACGTCACCGGCTGGGCCGCCTGCATGTGGGTGAAGCCCGGCATCACGGTCGCCGCATGCTCCTCGGCCCGCTCCAGCAATGCCCTGATCAATCCTTTCAGCGCTTCGGCGACGCGAAAACACTCGTCCTTGACCCAGAGCCTCAGATCCACGGCCACCTGATCGTTGCGCGAGCGCGCGGTGTGCAGCCGGCCGGCAGCCGGACCGATCAGGTCGGCGAGGCGAGCCTCGACATTCATGTGGATGTCTTCCAGCTTGGTCGAGAACTCGAAGCTGCCAGCCTCGATCTCTTTCAGAATCGTGTTCAGCCCGTGAGCGATTTTTTCTTGATCGGCCGCCGAAATAATGCCCGTCTGCGCCAGCATCTCGCTATGAGCGATCGAGCCTCTGATGTCCTGCGCGTAGAGCTTGCGGTCGAACGAGATCGACGCGTTGATCGCTTCCATGATCGCGGCCGGACCCGAGGCAAATCGTCCGCCCCACATCTGGTTGCTGGTCTTCTTGTCGCTCATCGCTATAAACCCGTGCTTCGGAGCAGTTTGAGAAAAATGGCAGACGGAAACAGATTTTTCCCGGCCCCGCGCCTGATCCTCGCCGCCCTGGTGGCGGGAGTGCTGGCCGGCGCGGTCGCGGTATATGTCAGCGAGAGCCGGTCTGGCAACAACGCCGCGCCGCAAGCGGCGGTCGCCGGCAGCAGCGACGACGTCGCCTGCGCCGCCAAGAGTGACCGCGCCAAGAAGGTCGCGGCTGCGGCCACCGGCGAGGTCGCCGCCCTGTTGCCCGCCGATCCGCCGCAATCGATGAGGCGCCTGGCCTTCAACGGCCCGGACGGCAAGCCGATGACCATCGCCGACCACGCCGGCAAGACGGTGCTGCTCAACCTCTGGGCCACGTGGTGCGCGCCGTGCCGTGCAGAAATGCCCGCGCTCGACGCGTTGCAGAAGGAGAAAGGCAGCGACGCCTTTCAGGTCGTCGCCGTCAATGTCGATGCCGGCGACGATGTGAAGCCGAAGAAGTTCCTCAAGGAAACCGGTGTCGAGACGCTCGGCTACTATCGGGATTCGACCATGACGCTTTTCAACGACCTCAAGGCGCGCGGCCTGGCGCTCGGCCTTCCGGTCACCATGCTGATCGACGGCGAAGGCTGCCTGATCGCCCACATGAACGGTCCGGCCGAATGGTCGGGGCCTGACGCCAAGCGGCTCGTCGAGACGGCGCTGGGATCGTGAGCAAGAGGCTAGGTGTTTGATCCCGAGCTTTAATGGTGCGATATTTTCTTCCGACTGGAAGGATGCGTTATGGGACAAGTTCTGC